>NZ_CAXAVM010000023.1:0-51360 GCF_963972345.1 uncultured Gimesia sp.
AGCCCAAATGGTGGATTTCGAAAGGTGAGAGGCCAGACGGTCCTTTTGACGTTGATATGATACGTGGAAGAATCAAGGCGCTTGAGCTCTTTCCAGATAATCTTGCCTGTCCTTTGGGCGGTGATGAGTGGAGACCACTTAGAGATTGGAAGGAAGCGTTCGAAGACGCGATTTCTGTTGCTGCATCACTGCTTCCACCCCCTCCGCCGCTCAATTATTCCCCTGATTGTGTTAAGACGAGTTCATCTCCTGAAGAGATGGCCATTCGAACGAGTGGAGAAAAGAAACCAATCTCTGAAAATTTACAGGGGCATCCTAAAGCATCCTCCGAATTCCCCCAAAAATATTGCCTCTGGAGCAAATTCCCCATTTGAGGCCAATCTCCAGGGAAAACTGGATCTAAAAGAGCACGTGCAACCAGGCTGGCTTTTATACCTGATGATTATGGTTCCGTTTTTATTACCAAGTTTTGGATCGACTCCCGGCAGCCCGTGGTTCCTTGCCATCGTTGCGACGATCTTCGGTGGTATTGTCTTTTCAGTTTTGATTCACCCCCGGGGAAACAGTTACGGGATCGGCATAGGAGCATTTCTCTTCACATTCGTCATTGCAATACCGTTGCTCTTTTTCTTCCAAGATATGGCTACCAGGTATGCTGGAGTCACTTTTTCGGAGGTCATGAAGGGCGGTGAAGGGCGTTTCAAACTATTTTTCTGCCTGACCTGGTTGATCGGAAATGGCTACAACCAACTCTCCCCTGAAGATCTGGGGGCGAGCCTTCCCTTCTTTTATCAATTAATTGCGATGTTCTCGAGTGTCGCTTTATGCGAGGAAGTGCTGAAACTCGTTCCCGTAATGTTCATGGCTAATTGCGCTGGGGAAGGGAGGCGGAAAAACGTGTTGTTTACTGGAGCCATGTCAGGGCTCGGATTTGGAATTGTAGAGGGAGTGCTGTACCACTCCCAGATGTATCAGCCTCTGGAAATGCCGCTCTCTATCTATATGCTGCGTTTCTTCTCGGTAGCAATGCTGCATGGCTGCTGGACGGTAATTTCAGCGGCCTGTTTTTATCATCTCACAGAAAATCCGGATGATAAGTCTCATAATCCACCAACAGACATCTTTGAATATACGTTTTTGATTCTAATTTCGGTGATCGCTTCGATGTCCCTACACAGCCTCTATAATGTCCTCATTTCACGGTATCTCTTTCTGGGTCTATTGATAGCATGGTTGACAGTATTTGTCACTGTGCGCGTATTTGATACTCCACATGAGCCCCAGAACTTGCCTCATCCGGATTCAGCCGGAGTTGAGTGATCACTTTGCTTCATTTAACCCAAGGGCCACCTCACATAGCGGCAGCATCCAGGGACATATCGAATTTTCAGCACTGGTAACTGGCAATATTTAGCTGACTGAAGTAAAGGTTTTCAGTTTCTTACTCCGTGGCAGTCAACTTTTTGCCTCATCGTCTCTTTCTTAATTGCATTATACTTATCAGCAGCAGTGTTAATCTAAATTATGGGAAAAACGCATCATAATACATTATCGAAATATAAAAGCAAGCAAATAAAAAATATTAAAAGTACTAGATTACAGACTGCTTATTATTTTCAGCACTTTTAAAATAGTAAGTTTGATTTACTGATAGCGATTACCTAAATTTCGTAGGTTTTCGTGTCATAATACATAAGGAGAAACCTGATTAGCCGTCAGAAGACAAAGCAGACACAGCTATTGGAAATTGCCAATCGAACTCGCCAGGTCTGCACTAAAACTTTAAACATCATTTATTGTCTTCTGCAATATGCAGTTAATCAGTTTTCTGCAAGTGGTTAACATCTGGTGTCAATCACGGACTAGATAGGTACTGTCGTCATGCAATCATCCGACAACGCTCAAAATCAAAAAGACTCCTTCGACTTCATTCGTTTTATACGACCGCTGATTCTATCACTAGAATCAATAAAACGTGAGCCGTTTCAGTTGAGATCTTTATCAATCCCGATGAGGTGGGAAGTGACTCGGCGTCACCCCTTTTATCAAAGACTTTGGAAAGACTCCGCAGACTTCTATCGAAAAGAAACTATATCAACAAATCCATTTGAGCAATTAAAACGTGAATCAGCGGTTGAACTTTTGGCTCTGATCGGAATTTCCGGAGAACCTCCCGACCCGAGTACTCCATTTTCTAAGCTAGGCGAATCTGAACTCAATAAAGCATGGCTATCTGGCGCAGTCCATCCTATCACTCTACGGGGAATGGCTGGTATTTTATTGGCAACATTACCTGAGAGTACCCTCGGGGAATTAGGCCTATATCTGATCGAAGCCTCTGGTGAAAAAAACGATAAAGAAAAGCAAAGTCGAGACAAAAGTCTATCCAAATTGATATCGTACAAATGCGATGCACTTGACTCTTTTCCTGATGAACCACTGGTTTCGGTTAATCCGGCTGCGTCTCAGCGTCTAATCAGTGAGGCAATCAAGGACCTGCATGCACAATGGAAAAATAAACGTGAACTGAAAGAGCAGAGAGACCGCTCAGACAAAAACATAAAGTACTTAGATGTGTGGGATCTGCGTGAAGGATTTTCAAACGAAGGGACTTATGACGTTTCTCAAGAGCGAACCTTCAAAGAAATTGCCAAAGAGCAAAGTTCCCCACTTACCACAGTTAGTAACCATTATCGAAGTGCATTCGAACTGATAATCGGAAAACCATATTCTCCCGAGTTGTGGTGGAACACAATGGGCGTTTTCAAGCTGAATCTATTCAATTTTGAACACAGCGTTGTTAGCCAGCTACGACCGAGAAAATCCCGTACACCACGCCCGGTTCCCGAGTCAATACTTGGTGCGGAGATTGACTTCCTCAATCAGGTCACCCGAACCGATGAGTATGAGTTAACTTATGTTGAATTAATGGCGGAGCTCAAATCATTTATTGGACAAGGACTGAGCGATAAAGAGATCCATGAGAGACTAGGTGTTGAAACTGAAAATCCAGTATTAATAGAGACACTCACTTGGATGCGTTCCAGGACAAGTGAGATCGAAAAATAACGTCTACACTAATTGGTAACCGGTAGAGGGTGAAAGTATTTCATTCCTTCTAAAAACTACCGGATGCCATTGATGAATCACGCAGACGCAACTCTCTCCGATCCAGAATTCCTTTCTCCAAAAGAGTTTGCGTTATCTAGTGGTCTTTCGACCCTAACTGTTCGCCGCTATCTCAATTCAGGGCGACTCCCTTTTATCCAGCCGGGCGGTTTTCGCTGTCGAATTCTTATCCCCCGAAACGCCCTGAATTCCTCAGGAAAAATCCCTTCAGAAAATTCGCCCCCACCACCACGCGCGAATAAGCCAGGGACCAAGACATTTGGTCCGGAACCTGCCTGGAAGAAAAAACACAAAAATCGTAAAAGCAAAAAGTGAGAATTCTATGCCACGAAAGCGTAAAAATCAAAAAATCAAATTGAAATATTTCATTTGGGTGATTTCTCAAAGAGGAAAGACATACCAAGCAGACGGACGTTCAAACACAATTAATGTTGGCCGTCACTCACTAGGAACATCGATTTACGAGGAAGCGATAGATGCAGTTTATGAACTCGACAGAATCAAAGCCGTCGAGCATGGACTTCTCGATGTTGATGAACTTGACCGTCAGGAAAAACGATCTTTATCTCTCTTAGAAGGCCGTCAACACTACGAAGCAGACATATCGAGTTCGCTTCTCACTGGTGGAATCAGACAAAGCAGCCAAAAACGCTACAGAGCAGTACTTGATAAATTCATCAAGTTTTGTGAATTAGAACAAATATCCTGCTGGGATCAAGTCGATGTCAAGCTTTTAAAAAGATATGCCGCTTATCTAGAAAGTAAAGACTATGCCTTCCGCACAATATATCTTGAAGTAAATACGATTAAACAAATCATCAATTGGTTGATTAAAGAGGAGCTTCTACCGAATGGAAAAGCCATTGATTTATCGCTCCCAAAGGCGCAAGGAACTTCAACCTATTGCTGGAAGCAGACAGAAGTAGCAGTGATGGTAAAGTACTGTCGCAAAAACAAAGCTTTAAACTGGCTAGGGGATATTATAATCTGTCTTGCTTGCACCGGTTTGCGAATCAGCGAATTAGCCTCTCTTCGATGGTCTGATATTGATCTAGAAGAAGGAATATTGCGTTTAACAGATGAGACTATGATAAAGAAAAAATCCAAGGCCAGTAAAAGGACAACGAAATCTGGTTATAACCGATCTTTTCCAATAAACTCAACGCTGATGGAAGTGTTCCATAAAATGCCTAATCGTTCAGGAAATGTTTTTCGTGGACCTCGAGGTGGACAGCTCAAACCAGATACAGTACGACTTATTTTGATTCGGGATGTAATTAAACCGTTAGCAAAAAAGTTTCCCCAGGGTGAGGATGAAATTGGCTTTGCTGATGGCCGTCCCCATAGCTTTCGGCATTACTTCTGCTCTACCTGTGCTAATAGTGGGATTCCGGAAAACATGGTAATGAGGTGGCTTGGGCATCGAAGCAGCGAGATGGTACAGCATTATTATCATCTACATGATGCCGAAGCAAAACGACGCATGGATACATTAAATTTTATTGGATAAGTTCGACGGGTGTTCCGTCGAATCACATTTGGAGTAGGCGTTGGAGGACTGAGAATCTTTGAAATTCGTGAGTTTATTGACCGCAGTTTTGTCACAGTTTTTGTCACAGTTGACTGTGTCAAAAAAAATGGTCGTTGCAAATCACTGATAAATAAGTGTTTACAACGACCATAGATTTGAATACGGAGAGAACGGGATTCGAACCCGTGGAACCGTTTGCACGGCTCACCGGTTTAGCAAACCGGCGCATTCGGCCACTCTGCCATCTCTCCTGTATGCTTGGAATGCCACACAATGGCGACAATCAGCACTCTTTATGCTGTTTTTCACGTTGAAAGTCAACGATTGAAGACTTGAATATACAGAGACTTCGGTAAATTGACAACACAGCGGACAGGGAGTGTATCAAACCAAAATCCCAGCTGCAATAGTTTCGTCGTTCTGAAGTCTGAAAGCGGGAAACCAGTTGTGCCTACACTGCGATCACAGTGAAAATCGATAGATTCGTCACTCAATCTACTCAATAAATAATTGTCTAAGCTATTTTGAACAGGTCACTTAGGGCTGATTTCTCCCTGTGATTCAAGATAGCAGCTGAGAGATTGTTTCCAGTCTGGAATCGAACCCCCGATGGCAGCCGTCAGCCGCGAACAGTCCAGGACACTGAAGCGGGGCCGATCAGCCGGGGCGTTATACTGCTCAGTTGTGATAGCATGTGTTTTCACTGAGATGCCCGCCAGTTCGAATATCGTGCAGGCAAATTCGTACCAGGTGGCCTGTCCCTGACAGGTAGCGTGATACAGACCAAACTGGTTGGTTTCAATTAAACGGGTTAATGCTGCTGCCAGATCTCGAGTGGCTGTGGGAGTGCAGTGTTGATCATTGATGATGGACAGCTCGTCACGTTCTTTACCCAGCCGGAGCATGGTTTCCACAAAGTTGCCATTTCCGGTTTTTCCAGCCACTCCATACAGACCACAGGTTCGAATAACATAATGCTGCGGACACAGGGCACGGACGAAATATTCACCGGCCAGTTTGCTGAGACCATAAGCGCTGACAGGTCCGGGGGCTTCCTGTTCTTGAAAAGGAATCTTCCGCGATGTATCGAGACCGAAGACGAAATCAGAGCTGATGTGCATTAAGCAGATATTCTTCTCAGAACAGTAGTGAGCGAGATTTCGTGGCCCTAATGCATTAACCGCATACGCGATCTCTGGTTCTTTCTCCGCCTGATCGACTTTATTATAAGCGGCGGTATTAATGATCAGCTCTGGTGGAGATTGACCTAAAGTGTCTGCAATGCGATCGGGGTCTTCAATGGAAATCTGTTGATGTGTCAGGCCGGTTACCTGATAACCGGCGGCAGTCAGGCTTTCAGCCAGATCATGTCCCAGTTGACCTCGAGAACCAATTACGGTGATCCGTTGCATGAAAAATGCCTTTGATATTTTCTAAGGGAAAATGACATGTTAACCGGCCGCTGCAGCCAGGTATTCTTGCCTTATTTATTGTCTGTGGTCGAAGTCAGCGGTGCAACGAAATGTACCTGTTTCACAATTTCTCGGAACCCGAGTGAAGTATAAAGGTGATAGCCCACGTCATTCTGTTCGAGCGTCTCGATTTTAGCCAGCGTGAGATTGAGATTTCTGAAATGCTGTAATGCATGTTCCAGCAGTTGTCTCCCCATCCCCTGTCCGCGATACCGGGGAGCGAATGCCATATTGGGAATGTATCCGATGCCCGCTTCCGGATCATGCCAGGTTGAGATATAACCGGCAATTTCGCCATCCACTTCAGCAATAAAGATGCCCTCGGGTTCTCGACGGGCATCTGCCTCGACGTGTCCTGCTTTCCGCCATTTCCAGTCGTGGCCATTCACCAGGCCGTATTCGCGTTCAATTCCTTCATCGATTGAAACACCATGAAAGGCTTCAACCGTGATTGATTTCAGGGTTTCCAGGTCAGCAGGTTGATAAATGCGTATTTTCATGACTCTGATTCAAACGGGATTATGAAATGGAAGATCTGAAAAGAGTGACGGGAACGACTGATGTATGCTATGCTGTTACTATGAAAAATTAAAGGAGTCCGGGGGAGTCCTTTCACAGAGTTTTCAGGCTCAGTATCGATTTAGTTTGATGGGAACAGGGTATGGATGATTCAGCAACCTTCACGGCAGACCAGTTTCTGGCTATCAGGCTGGAATTACCCGACGGCGGCCGCTGGACGGAATTGAACCAGGGTAAAATTATTAATCTGGATCCACCCGATATTGAGCACGGCACGATTGTACTCAATATTTCCAAAGTGCTTTCTGTCTATCTTCACAAGGTCAACCAGGGGTATGCCTGTTTCGATTTAGGACTGCTGGTGACGCGAAATCCCGATACGGTTCGATTTCCTGCAGTCAGTCTTTTTAACAGCGGCAAGCGATTTGAAGAGACGGACAAGACGATATCAGAACGCAAGCCTGACGCTGTGATCGAGATTGCCTCCACAACTCCTCGACGAAAATCTATGACGGGGCATGTGAAAGATTATGTCAACTGGGGAATTGATCTGATCTGGGTGATTGATCCGGAATCTCGCGAAGTTCTGGAATATCAGCCGGGAAGTGGGAGTGAAGTAATCGATGTGCATGGCAAGTTGACAGGTAAAAAGGTCCTGCCGGGCTTCGTGATGCCCGTGAAAGCCTTGTTTGCAGAACCGGATTGGTGGTAAGGTAAACATTATCGTACTCAATCAGAGATGAACGGATCATCAACACTACTGCAGACAGATCGCTCGTTTCAGTAGGATTAACGCGAAAAGTTGCAAGGAATATTCAGGGATGCCAGACGCACACTATGATGTGGCAATCATCGGTACCGGGCCCGGGGGTGAAGGGGCTGCGATGCAGGCCATCAAGCAGGGCAAGTCGGTAATTTCGATCGAGAAATTTCATGAAATCGGCGGAAATTGCACACATAAGGCAACAATTCCCAGTAAGGCTCTGCGTTATTCGATTCTGCAGATGTCTGAGATCAATAACTACATGCGACAGATGGGCCGACTGGGAATGGTGCTGGACCTGGAGTTTCCAGATCTGCGAAAGACGGCGGCATCGGTGATCCAGAAGCAGGTAGGGATGCGTCGTACGTTTTATGAACGGAACGGTGTTGATCTGGTCGAAGGAGAGGCTCGCTTTCTGGATCCGCATCGCATTCACATCAATACACCCAGTGGTCTGACAGAAGAGATTACCTTTGATTATGCGATTATTGCGACAGGCTCCCGACCATACCGGCCTGGAGATGTCGACTTCAGCCATCCGCGGATTTTCTGCAGTGATACCATTCTCGATTTGAATTTTACCCCTCGATCAATCAGTGTGTATGGAGCCGGGGTGATCGGTTGTGAGTACGCGTCTATGCTGCGAACGATGGGGATGAAGGTCAATCTGGTGAATACCCGCAGTTCCCTGTTGGACTTTCTGGATGATGAAATCAGCGATGCACTCAGTTATCACATGCGAGAGAGCGGGGTGCTGTTAAGACACTGTGAGAGCTACGAATCTATCCAGGGAACGGATGATGGTGTGATTCTTTCACTGCAGTCGGGCAAGAAGCTGAAAACGGATATTTTTCTGTTCGCTGCAGGACGAGCGGGGAATTCGGAAAATCTGGGTCTGGAAACCCTGGAGATTACGCCCGATTCGCGAGGCCAGATTGAAGTCAACGATGATTTTCAGACAATCCAACCTCATATCTACGCGGTGGGAGATATCATTGGATATCCTTCCCTGGCGAGCGCCGCCTATGTGCAGGGACGCTATGCGGCCAGTCATCTGGATAATGGGGAGTGCGAGCGGGCACTGATTCGTGATATTCCGACAGGCATTTATACCAGCCCGGAAATCAGTTCACTGGGAAAAACCGAACGGGAACTGACCGAAGCGAAAATCCCTTACGAAGTCGGACATTCCATGTTTAAACATCTGGCCCGCGCCCAGATCATGAACCGTCCGATCGGGATGTTGAAACTGCTCTTCCATCGGGAGACACTGGAAATTCTGGGGATACACTGTTTCGGTCCGAACGCTTCGGAAATTATTCACATTGGCCAGGCCATCATGTCTCAGCCTGGAGAAGCGAACACCTTGTTGTATTTCATTAATACAACGTTCAACTACCCTACGATGGCAGAGGCTTATCGAGTAGCTGCATTAAACGGCTATAACCGTCTGTTCTGATCCCGGCAGCAAAAGCGAACAGAAAAGCAGCGACGCTTCCAGAGACTCACTGGTTGGATATGAGTTATGATTAATTTGCTTTCGCCAGTTGGCCCGGGGCGGTTATAATCGGCTGTCCTGTCATTCAATAACTGTTCTTGCTCAGGGGATTGGTATGTGTCGCTCGCTCGTTTTGTTAGTGGTGTTTTGGTTGGAGATAATTGCTGGCGGGGGGAATTCATTTGCAGCAGAAACACAGCAGCCGAATGTACTGTTTATTGCCGTCGATGATCTGAACGACTGGATCAGTTGCCTGGGGGGGCATCCTGACTGTAAGACGCCGAACATCGATCGCCTGGCATCACGAGGCATGTTATTTACCAATGCCCATTGTGCTGCTCCTGCCTGTAATCCATCACGGGCGGCGTTAATGACGGGAATTCGTCCTTCCAGTTCGGGCGTATATCTGAATTCTCAACCCTGGCGGCCGGTCATGCCAGACGCGGTTACGCTGCCTCAACACTTTCGAAATAATGGATATGAAGCGGTTGGCTCCGGCAAAATCTTTCATGGCGGCTACAACGATCTGGGATCGTGGGATGATTATATGAAGCAGACCGGAGATCCCAAGCCGGATCCTGCGGTCTTAAATGATCCACACAGCCGCGCCGGAACTATTATCTGGGGCGTACTGGATGTTGAAGACAGCGAGATGAGCGATTACAAGATGGCGAATTATGCCATCGATTATCTGGGCAAACAGCATGACAAACCATTTTTCCTGGCCTGCGGCATTTATCGACCGCATATGCCCTGGCAGGTACCTCGCAAATATTATGATATGTACCCGCTTGATAAAATACAGCTTCCCAAAGTGTCGGATGACGATCTGGATGATGTTCCGCCAGCCGGTGTCAAGATGGCGAAGCCGACCGGCGATCATGCTAAAATTCTGAAAACGGATAACTGGCGCTATTCCGTGCAGGCCTATCTGGCGAGCATTGCTTTCGCGGATGTCCAGGTCGGTCGTGTGCTGGATGCCCTCGACGCCAGCCCATATGCGAAGAATACTATCGTGGTTTTATGGGGCGATCATGGCTGGCATCTGGGCGAGAAACATCACTGGCGCAAGTTCTCGCTCTGGGAAGAAGCCACCCGGGCTCCTTTGATGATGGTTGTTCCCGGCGTGACCAGGCCTGATTTACGCTGTTCTAAGTCAGTAGACTTTATGAATATTTATCCGACACTCTGTGAGTTGTGTGATCTACCGATTGGCGGCTACCTGGATGGCGTCAGCATGGTTTCGCTGTTGCGAGACCCGGATATCATCTGGGAGCGCCCGGCATTGACAACGCACGGTCGCCTGAATCATGCGTTACGCGATAACCAGTATCGACTCATTCGTTATCGAGATGGCAGTGAAGAACTTTATGATCACAAAACAGATCCCATGGAATGGAAGAACCTGGCTGACGATCCCCGGTATGCGGAAGTCAAACAGCGACTGGCAAAATCGTTTCCCGACAAAAATGCATTAGATGCACCTCATGACACGAAACGGAGTGGCAAGCAGAACAGGAAAAAGCAGGGGCAGGGTAAAAAGAAACAACAACCTGCGAATAAATAGAGATGTTGCTCATTCAGCTCCTGAATCAAACAACATCTCTCAAGTGAATCCCGTGGCTCGGAAAATGAGTGTCACTCCGTTTTTTTACCTTGTGTCTTTTCGAGCATGGCTGCCAGCTCGTCGACGGTGACAATCGAATCTTTGTCCTGGTCTGCCTGAAAAAACAGGGGGAGTTCGCGAAGCGGGACTTCGTCGCGTTCGAGTTTCCCGTTGGAGTTTTTGTCACGCCGTCTCACCAGTTTAAAGGCGACTGTTTTGAACTGGTTTTCGGCGGTAGCGGCCTCTTTGGGAATGGCGACGTTGAAATAACCAATCATCATTTCATTCCAGGTCTGGTCGCCCCAGGAAACATCTTTGGTCGGATCCGGATTGGATAAATTAGTGTCCGAATTGTTGTAGTGAGCCACACAGTGAATATATTCCCCGGCCTGGATAGGAATCGGTTTTTCTACACTATAAGCGGTCTGCCAGTTGAAATCGAAGGCTGGAACATCAATCAGAACTTCCCCCGGTTGATCGGGAGTTTTGCGAAGTTCGTAGCGAAACGCTTTGCCTCGCAGATGCATGTGTGGCATAAAGCTCAGGATCATTGCATCACGGTCGCTGGGGGGAGACGTGGCTTCGATTTTGAAATTATCATCATGGGCATCAATCGAGAAACGACGACGTACGAAGTCTTCATTGATAACCTGTGCAGTTACAACCTGATGAGTCACTTTGGATTCGTCGGTAAAGATCAGGCCGACTTTACTCCGGTCCTGCTGTTCCACGCCGATGGGGGTGTAATGCATCTGAAATACCAGCTTGGAACCAGCGGGTATTTTTTTTGCCATGCCTTCCGGGAGCATGACTTCGCGTGAGCCAGGCACATAGCCGACCAGGAACTGGTCTCCTTCGCCGAACACGCGGACCCGTTTCCCCTGCGGCGGGCGCGCAAAGACGAGAATATGATGCACCACAGCACGATTGCCCGGCAGCGCTTCTGCACCACTCAGCCATTTGTCTTCGGTAAAACCAGGATCAACGGTGAAGTACTGATATTTGACTCCACGTTTTCCAGCCTGGGCGGGCACGTTGAATGGTTTGTCATCCATGTAGAAGACGGCATCCGGTTTCTGGGGTAACTTCCAGCCGGTAACGTAAGTCTGTGGTTTTGGCAGATTTTTGGGATCTCCCTGTGGTGCACCATGCTCAACCCAGGAATAGATAAGTTCTTTTTCTTCTTTCGTCAGGCTGCGATCATTGGCAAATTTTCCATGCCTGGGGTCGGCGTGCCAGGGGGGCATCCGCTGGTCGCGGACTACTTCTGCGATGGTTTCTGCCCATCCGGCGACCTCTTCATATTCATTTAATGCGAAGGGGGCGATTTCACCTTCACGATGACATTCCACACAATGTTTCTGGAACAGTCGGGCGATTTGATTGGAGTAGGTGACCTTGCTGTCGAGATCGGGTTCCCGGATGCGTCCAATAAAACATCCCACTGGTTTAGTGGAGGGTTGACTGACCTGTTTGCCGGCGAGTAATTCCGTCAGGGCCACTTTCAGATCTTCCCGCTGAGGTTCATCTCGGAGATAGCCCACACCATACTGGTCGTCAACACGCCCATGATAGCAGACCTTACGCTCCTGGTTGAGAACGAAAATTTCCGGAGTGCGTCTGGCACCGATCTGATCCGCGACATGATTGCCGGCATCTTTCAGCACGGGAAAACTGATTTCATGTTTTCGGGCATACGCGGCGATTTCAGTAAGGGAATCCTGTTGATTGGACATAATCGCATAAAAGGCGACTCCCTGGCTGGCAAACTCATCGGCCAGTTTCTGCAGGCGCCCGCCATACAGCTTTGCCAGAGGGCATTCCGTTCCCAGGAATGCGATCACGACCAGCTTCTGCTCTCGCTGATCGTCCAGTTGGACGGATTTGCCACGGAAATCCTGCAGAGTGAAGTTCTTCACCTGTTTACCCAGCAGAGTCTCCTGCGATTCGGCTGAAGCAATTGAGGAAAACAGACAACAGGACAGGATTCCTGTGATTAGATAATAGAAGCATCGCATTCGACCTTGAACTCCCCTCTCAACTCATATTTAATGATGGGCGCAACTTGGGTTTCGAAACCTGTGATGGGCATCTAACCCGGACCAGGATTGATGGTAGCGTGAATTGGCATGATTTCGTCCAATCTCTCTCATAGAGCCGAATCATAAGCTGTTTAATCCAGCACTGATCGCCAGCTCTATAGGTAGTTACCCTGACTGCTCTATAGGTAGTTACCCTGACTGAGGTGAATCTGTTTCAGAATTCAGGAAAAGATCTGATTTTAAATCATTATACAAGTGACCAGAAGCAAGGTAAATATCAGTGATCTTAGGATTGGGGACAGATATCGTTGAGATCACACGAATTGGTCAGATGATCGAACGTCATGGCGATACGTTTCTTAATCGTGTGTTTACCGAAAACGAAAATAAGTATTGTGGTTCCAAAAAGAACAAAGAGCAGCATTATGCAGGTCGCTGGGCGGCCAAAGAAGCAGTTATGAAGACCCTGGGGACCGGATTTATCAAGGGGATTGGCTGGAAGGAAATCGAGGTTGTCAATCTCAAGAGCGGTAAGCCAACGATCGTGATCTCGGGGGGGGTAGAGCGTCACGCAGGGGAGATGGGGATCAGTGAGATTTTGATCACAATTTCCCACAGCCGCGAATTTGCCACCGCGACCGCGATCGCACTGGGAAAGATCAATTAAGCAGCCTGGCTCGAGGTGCTGGTCAGGTCTCTTTCAGGTCCAGAATCTTTTCAATGACGGGCAACTGGTGATGAGTGAGATGATCCACCAGGGTAGCCGGTGCTTCATCGGCAATGATCAGATCGCGGTATTTGGATTTGATAAATTCTGTTTCAATGCAGTGATCGACTAAATTCAGCAGCGGATCATAAAAGCCGGAAGTATTCAGCAGCCCCATCGGCTTTCTGTAAATGCCAAGTTGAATCCAGGAGACGACTTCGAAGACTTCTTCGAGAGTCCCAAAGCCGCCAGGCATGGCAATAAATGCATCGCACAACTCTGACATCAGGGCTTTGCGGGTATGCATGTTGTCTACAATATGCATCTGGTCTACACGCGGGTGGATCAGTTCTTTCATTGCCAGCTGTTGCGGAATGACTCCGATGACTTCGCCACCGGCATCCAGAACGGCGTCGGCGATGATACCCATTAAGCCGACGCTGCCACCGCCGTAAACGAGTGAAATATTGCGATCGGCCATCAGACTCCCGAGTTCAACTGCAGATTGCCGGTACTGAGGATTGTTCCCGGATTTTGAACCACAAAAGACGCAAATGCTGTTGAGTGTGCTCATGCTCCGGTTCCGTCGGCTGCCTGATCATTTTCGGAAGCATTCTCTTCCGGCACCTGTTCCCCGGTTTTTCCTTCCGGGGCATTCCCTTTATAGGTTCCCGGTTTGATCTGCGGGCCACGTTGATGCTCTTTAAGAATCGCCTGGAGCTGTTCCATATCCATGACTTCTATTTCCAGCAGATCCCTGGTAAGGTGCTCCAGCAGTTCACGTCGTTCATCCAGAACTTCATAGGCAATTTTGGAGCATTGATCGATAATCCGCCTGATTTCCAGGTCAATTTCCCGTAACGTGTTTTCGCTGTGGACACTCTCGACTCCCCCTTGGGAATCGCCGAGGAACGGAGACCGCCTGGTTTCGCTGTAATGGACGCGACCCAGTTTGGGGCTCATACCGAATTCGGTGACCATACGCCGGGCGAGGTCGGTGGCACGCTGCAGGTCATTCTGAGCACCCGTTGAAGTTTCCTGGTAGATAATTTCTTCCGCGGCGATGCCCCCCAGCAGGACGCAAATGCGGTTTTCCAGTTCGCTTTGTGTTACCAGTTGTTTTTCTTCTTCCGGTCGCTGCAGCGTATAGCCCAGCGCACCCAGTCCACGCGGGACAATCGAAATTTTATGAACGGGGTCAACGTTCGGCAGAGAGCAGGCCACCAGAGCGTGTCCACATTCGTGGTAAGCGACGCGGCTCTTTTCATCTTCATGAATCAGACGTGTTGATTTTTCCAGACCGGCAACAACGCGTTCGACGCCTTCTTCGCATTCGTGCATGCTGACCGCGTTTTTGTTATTTCGGGCAGCGAGCAAAGCTGCCTCGTTGATCAGGTTGGCTAAATCGGCTCCGACGAAACCAGGTGTGATTTTTGCGATGTGCTGCAGGTTGACTGAGTCATCCATCTTGATCTTGGCACTGTGGACCTTGAGGATCGCTTCCCGCCCCCGTACATCGGGACGATCAACGAGTACGTGTCTGTCGAAGCGACCGGGACGCATCAGGGCCGGGTCGAGTGTTTCCGGACGGTTGGTGGCACCCATGACGATGACGCTCTGATCTGAACCAAAGCCATCCATTTCAACCAGCAGAGCGTTTAGAGTCTGTTCCCGTTCATCGTGACCGCCGGGCATGCCGCTGCCTCGCGTTTTTCCGAGGGCATCGAGTTCGTCAATGAAGATGATCGCCGGTGAACGTTGGGCTGCCTGCTGGAACATATCCCGGACCCGGGCTGCGCCTACGCCGACAAACATTTCGACAAAATCTGAACCGGAAAGACCATAAAAGGGGACACCCGCTTCACCGGCCACCGCTTTGGCGAGCATCGTTTTTCCTGTCCCGGGAGGGCCTACCAGCAGGACTCCCTTGGGAATACGACCACCGAGTGCCTGATATTTTGCCGGAGTTCTCAGAAACTCGACGACTTCGCGCAGTTCTTCGACCGCTTCATCAATACCGGCGACATCATTGAAAGTGACTTCGATATCTTCCTGGGCATACATGCGTCCGCGGCTGCGTCCGAAAGACATCGGCGAACCGGCTCCCCCCATGCGGCGGAAGAGATAGATCACAAAAATCAACAGCACGATCGGAAAAAACAGGACCGCGATCAGTGATTCCCATTCAGAGGGGCGGCTTTCCGAATCGACCACAATATCCTTGCTCTCCAGTTTGGATTGCAGTTGAGCACGTTTTTCTGATGCGATACCCCAGACCGGGATGTAATAATTTTTGGTGGTGTCAGCCAGGGTTCCTTTCTCAGAACCTTCCTGTTTGGGCTGGTCCTGAAACACGATGTAATCTGTGCCGAACTTCAGTTCGTGAACGTTGGTTTTATTAAATTTGCCATCATCCAGACCTTTGACGAAATCGCCAAACTTGAGTTTCTCACCCCGCTTATTGTTCGAGACAATCGAGAGTGTGATAACCAGAATCAATCCACCTACGACGAGATACCAGAGCGCATTGCTTTTCGGGCCTTTGGGTTCAGCCCGCTTGCCATCCCCTTTGGGAGTGCGTTCAGGAGGGACGGGACGATCTTTTCGGTTCGGATCCGGGTTTGACATGGAGCTTTATCTTTTTTCCAAGCGTGTATATTGCTGAATTCCGGTCATTGAAGTAATCGGAACATAAGGTCAGTTGGTTAAGTCCTCAATGAAAGAACCTCTCAACGAAGAAGGGATCTTAACACAGAATGCATCTTATTCTTTAAGGCTAATGTATGTCGTTTCAGCAGAGGGGTCAATCAAACGTTTTCCGAGAAATGCGGGTTCTGACCTGAAACGCAACTGAAAAGGACCTTTTGCAGAGTGAATGCCCCTTGCCATGTTTAATTATTACGCCTAAAATGCGGATTCGTTGGTGGTTAGGACAAAAAAACAGTACCAGGGAATGTCATTTTCCGCTCTCCTCAAGAATCAATACAACAGTCAATTATAACGACTGAGGATGAAAAAACAGGGTCGAATGAAGCGAATAGCCGTTCTCGGGTCTACGGGTTCGATTGGTACCAGTACTCTTGATGTGATAGCCGCCCACCCAGAGGAAATGCAGTTAACTGCAATTACCGCACATAACAGCTGGGAACAGCTGGCTGAGCAGTCACAGCAGTTTCACCCTCGCTGGGCAGTTCTGAGCAATTCGCAGTGCGAGCCAGCTGTCTGTAGCAGCCGTTTTGCAGCAGGCACTGAAGTGCTGTTCGGCAACGATCAGATCGAGCGCGTGGCTTCTGCTGAAGATGTAGATGTTGTGATTTGTGGCATTGTCGGCGCAGCAGGACTCAAAGGAGCCTGGGCGGCGGTTGAAGCAGGAAAAACAGTTGGAATCGCCAATAAAGAGACATTAGTGGTTGCCGGTCCTTTAATTATGGATCTGGCCGCACGGAGTCAGGCGACCCTGCTTCCGGTTGACAGTGAACATAATGCAATCTTCCAGGCATTGCAGGCGGGCAAGCCTCAGGAAGTCAAACGGATCATTCTGACCGCGAGTGGCGGCCCTTTTCGTGGATTCACCCAGTCTGAACTGAAAGACGTGACACCAGAAAAAGCTTTAGCTCACCCGACCTGGGAGATGGGGCCTAAAATCACCATCGATTCGGCCACGATGATGAACAAGGCGCTAGAGATTATTGAAGCAAAATGGTTATTCAACCTGACTTCCGATCAGATCTCTGTCGTCGTGCATCCCCAGTCCATCGTACATTCGATGGTGGAATTCGTGGATGGTTCGGTGATCGCCCAGCTTTCGCCACCCGATATGAGGCTTCCCATTCAGTACGCACTTACGTATCCTGATAGGAAAGCAGGCCTGAATACTCCCATGGACTGGAGTCGGTCATTTGAGCTAACCTTTGAACCACCTGACCTGGAAGCGTTCCCCGCGTTGCGACTGGGATATGAAGTTGCAGAGCACGGGGGGACGTGCGGTGCGGTATTAAACGCAGCTAACGAAGCTGCTGTAGAGCGTTTTTTGTCGGGTGAATTGCGTTTTTGCGATATCGCGACCTCCTGTCAACAAATATTAGAATCACATCAATTCGATCCCAATCCAAGTCTGGAAGATCTATTTCTGCTGGATGACTGGGCTCGCAAGGAGATAAAAAAGTGGAAGTAGTGCTGACCAGTCTGTTGTTAGGAACAATCGGAGGAAAAATTGCCAATATTGCCATGGTCGCTCTGGGGCTGGGGCTGGTGATTTTTTTCCACGAGTTGGGGCACTTCGCTGTTGCCAAATGGTGTGATGTTAAAGTCGAGCGATTCAGTATCGGCTTCGGCCCGATCATCTACAGTTTCAAATATGGTGAAACGGAGTATGCGCTGTCGATCATCCCTTTCGGCGGTTATGTGAAAATGCTGGGTCAGGACGATGTCGACCCCAGCCAGTTGAGCAGTGAAGAAATAGCGCTCGATCCCCGCTCCTATTCGGCCAAACCCGTTTATCAGAGGATGGGAATTATTTCTGCGGGTGTGATCATGAATATCATCACCGGCATGTTATTCTTCGCATTTGCATTTCGCCTGGGAGTGGCATCGACACCCTGTATTGTCGGGACTGCCGTACCGGGAATGCCCGCCTGGGAATCTGGCATCCAGCCCGGAGATGTGATTCACAAAATCAATGGTAACGAGACGACCTCCTTTATGGACATCATTCGCAGTGCTGCCTTCAGTGATGGAGATATCACGATGGAAGGGACACATCTGAACGGCGAAAAATTCGAAGTCAAGGTCACTCCGGATCAGACCGGAACCCGGCCACAAATTGGACTGCTGCCGGCACAGAGTCTGCAGATTCCCGTTTTCCAGGATCCCAATGAGCGAATCACCAGTAAAGGCACTGCGGCGGCGAATGCGGAGCCTCGTTTTTTGCCGGGTGATACAATAAAAACGATCGATGGTGAAACCATTGAGAATTACGCGCAGCTGCAGCGAGCCTATGCAGCAAAAAGCAGTGAGACATTGAAAACGGGAGTCGTTCGCAACGGGACTCCCGATACCGAAATTGTGGAAATCGAAGTCAAGAACAATCCCTTTCGGACTTTAGGATTGTGGATGGAAATTGGTCCGATTGAGTCGATTCAGCAAGGCTCCCCCGCTGATCGAGCAGGTTTGAAAGTGGGTGATAAAATCACCCATATTGACGGTCAGGATGTGGGCAAGGCTTTGAATCCATTGCGGCTGCCTAATTATTTTTCGGGTCGAGCCGGTGAAACGATTCCCATTGTCGTCAATCGAGAACAGGATGGTGACCAGCCAACCGAGGTCAACCTGAATGTCGTTCCGCTCGACAATCCCGCCTGGCTGGAACATCCCGTCTTTTCCAATACTCCGCTGGCGGTGGGTTCACTGGGGATTGCGTTTCACCTGATTCCCACGGTACTCAAAGTCGAAGAGGGAAGTCCTGCTGCTAAAGCGGGAATTAAACCGAACGCCCTGGTCAAGAAAATCAAAATTCGCTATCCGGAAAATGAAACCGAAGCAGACTGGGCACCGATTCCGGAAGTTACATACGAATTCGATGATAAAAACAAGAACTGGGCGAATGCATTCTGGGAGATGCAGGTTCGTCCCGGCTGGCCTGTCGAACTGACATTCAGTCAAGATGGTAAAATTATCGAAGAAAAACTCCAGCCATGGGTCAATCCCAAACAGAAACCGGAAGAGCAATGGTCTCTGCCTGTCCGGGGGATCCGCTTACAGTCACTGCGTGAAATTCAGCAGGCCGACAGTATGGGCCAGGCTCTGGGGATGGGAGTGCAGTACACAACGAATTCAGCAAAAGACATTTACCTGACTCTGCGAAGTCTGATTACCGGTCGCGTCTCCCCCATGGAATTGAGCGGTCCAGTGACGATTGCCAAGGTTGCTTATGAAGTGGCCCATGACGGTTATGCACAACTGCTGCTGTTCCTCGGGTTCCTGAGTGTCAATCTGGCTGTGTTGAACTTCCTGCCGATTCCTGTCCTGGACGGAGGTCACATGGTGTTCCTCTGCTGGGAAGGCATTACCCGCAAGCGACCCAACGAAAAAGTTCTTACAGCTGCTACCTACGTGGGAATGATCTTTGTGCTGGGGCTGATGATTTTTGTGCTGTACCTGGATATCTTTCTGCGGGCATTATCTTAATTTCATTTCCTGAGTGACTTCAAAAAATCATTGGGATCACAAGTTTAGATGTGTTAAGCTGAGAGTAACTTCTGGTAGGAACGAGATGCCGGGAGTTGAAGGTCCTGTCGTATTTTGGGAGCACATCGGAGAACCGATTTATGACTGCAGGTCAATCCCCTCGTGGTTCAGGAGATCAGGCGGCGGCCTGGCTGGCAACGGTATTCACACTTACCGGCGGATTATTTGCGTGCATCTTCGTCGTTGTCACCAGTGGAGAACCGCCGGGCAGACCCATGATGGTCGCCATAGGCGTCATTACCGTCTTACTGTTAACGCTCTGGCTGTTACGTGATAAGCCCCCGGAATCACAGCAGGAGAAGCTCAAGTTGTGGCACTGGTGGAAGAAGCAGGAAGCAGATCCCTACGAATACAAACCACGCCCCCGAAAAAAAGCGAGCCATACCGATTATGGTACGAATCAGCCGCCCACTCTGGACTCGATCCGGGAGGCCACTGATGAGCAGCGGACCTGGGTTCCCTCGATCCGGAATATCAAAGAAACTTCAGAAGACGCCCCGTCGGATCGATCTGAATAAACTCAACAAGTTACCGGGAGTTTATCGGTATCGTGAAAAGATGCCACGACGACGTGCCGAACGCGAAGGATCATCGTCGGGAGTATTGTTCTGACGGTACTGGGGCTGCTGATGGCTCTGAGCGGCGTTTTGCTGCCGCAGGAATCGATTGGAGTAGCCGATGATCTGGTCCGAGGGTTCCGGTTGTTCAAAGTCTCTGCTCTTAGCCAGTTCCTCTAAATACTTTGCATATTCAGGACGGGTTCGTTCACGATAAATGACCAGTGAGTCAATCGCGTGATACATGCCACCCGGTTCCAGAGGCTGACTTTTATATTCAATCAGATCGGTCGCGATACGATAGACGGCGCTGCGGACCCATTGCTCATCCAGTCGGTTCTGGGGCAAAGCTTCCATGATGAATTCCAGTGTATGGCCAGTGGTTGAGACACGCTTGTTGACATCACTGGCATACTCCGGGCCTTCAAAATACTTTGAGGAGAAGGAACCGTCCCGATTCTGCATGGAACGGGCATACTCAGCATATTGACGAACCCGCATGCTGGCTTCCAGCCAGGTTCCCCGCAGTTGTTTCTGATCTTTGAGGTAGCAGTTAACGGCACTGGCTGTCGCGAACAGGCCGTGAGTTCCACCGCAGGCTGATTTGGTTGGTTCAGACTGCATCTGCTCCCGTACCAGTCTCTCCATACTCCACTCTTCCTGTCGGTCGCTCACCCATTCTGCATCCCAGGGGAGGTAGCGGGAGAACGCCCACAGGGTCCAGGTGATTTCTTCGTTGGTATTCACTTCTGCCTTGGCATTACGGATCATATCAGCGATTGTGATTGTTTTTTCGCCCGTTTTAAATTCATGGTCGAGTGGAATACCGGCCATCGCGTAGAATGCCAGAAACTGATTCGGGTGACCTTCAAACGCGTATGGCTCTGTAAAAGGGTGTCCTTTACCACCATGGGGGGTGGTAATAAACCAGGGGCGTCCACGGAAACTGGGGCCAGTCGATACCCAGTCGATGGCGCGAATGCGTTTGTTATTCTGGTACAGCGAGTATTCCCAGCGTAGCGCGAGAATTCCGTGTGCAATCTGCCACGGAGTATGTATGTTCGTTGAAAGCATCCGGCGGTGAGAGACTTCGATCGCCTCGTCTACAAGTTTGTCCAGCGGATCTACAATTTCCGGGACGGGAGGCGCTTTGGGGCCCTCTGGTTTTTTCATCTCAGGTGAGGACTTGCTGGCAATACCAGGAAATGGCTTGGGTTCCGGTACGGAGCCTGATTTGTTTTTCGTTGTTTCATCAGCCAGAAGTTCCGGTTTTCTGGCTTCAATACTGAAATCCGGTTTGCGGGCAACCAGCGGGGTTTCCATGTCTTCAGGCGTTGTGGTGACCTGTCTGACTCCCTTGGAATCTGCCTTGAGATCGGGGACCAGTAACTGGGGTCCAGAGGCTCCCTGAAGATCACAGGCAATCTGAGATAATGTGGTGAATACAATTAAAGTCGAACATTTAATCCAAAGGTGGGGGGGCATCCTTGAATTCATTGCTGTGTGCTTTCCAAATCTACAATTTGTATTCTAATCAGGGCAGGAAATTTCCGTGAGCCTGGGAAATTTCATCCATACTTTCGGGTAATATCTCGGATTGATGTCAGGGAATAACGTCTCTAAACAGCGAAACTGAAAGCAGTGACTTCCAACTGTCGTTCAAGCCTGAGGTCGGTAATTAAATCAGAAAATGTGGTCGGTGTACTCTTACGGATTTCGAAAATCAGATTCTTTTGAGAGAGATAATTCGTATCCGAAGGAGTCGAGGTTCGTGTATATTCATTTCTTGAGATACATGGATTATCGGTAGATGTAATTCGATCTGTTGACCGGGGTTTTGGAGAAAGCGGAATCTCAGCAGACTTTGTCAAGATTCGAGTACCAGTTACGTAAACTGGTGTATGTATTTTTGATGCGGACCGAATTATGATATCTTGAGTTGAAATATCTGTTCTCCGATTCCGATGACTTCGCACAGATTGACCTAAGGGAATTCCGCAAAATTAGGAGTTATAATCTTTTTAAGTCAAGTCAGAGCTATCCGAATCGATTCAGATTTGGACTCGAGAATTTTATGAAAAGATGGTGTGATACGTACAGCTGACGGTGAGCCTGATTCTTGAAACAAATGGAACCCTAGATAGACCCTGAGCCATGCAACTGATGTTAGAGTTTTCCTCAAGTTCGCACTTGTGGGTACTGGAGGTGTTTACTGCCCTCTGGTTTTTCGTGATGGGGTCTGTGATTGGCAGTTTTTTGAATGTCGTCATTTATCGAATGCCTCTGGGATTAAATATTTCTAAACCCAAGTCCCGCTGTCCGGTATGTGAAACACCGATCCAGACGCGAGATAACCTGCCGATTCTGGGCTGGCTTCTGTTACGAGGCAAATGCCGCACCTGTCAGACACCGATCTCGGTACGGTACCCGATCGTTGAAGCACTGACAGGTATCTTCTTTCTTCTCTTATATATCCTGCTGGTCCATTCTGGTGGGCAGTTTCTTCCCTACCGCACTCCCAACCGTTTCTGGGGGAGTTATCAGATCCTGGAAGGTCGGACCTGGGACCTGATTGCCATAGATGTCTATTACAGTTATCTGTTTATCGTTCTGCTGGCATCAGCCTACATTCATTATGATGGTCAGGAAATCCCCCGCCGGTTGTTACTCTGGTGTTTTGCGATTGGCCTGGGGGCTGGAGCAGTCATTCCTGCTTTACATCCTGTTCCGGCTTTTATTTCCACTCCGTCAGAACTGTCAACTGGCAAAGGACTACTTAATGAAATTAACTATTACGGTGTGCTGCAGGCAGCCATTGAAATGGAAACGCTCAAGACACTGGGTTGGGGGCTTTTATATGGCATCATTACAGGAGTCCTGTTCTGCTGGCCGGTTTTATTCAAGCAACAATCAGCCAGCCCGTTCCGGTCACGAACCTCCTGGTTGCTGATTCTGGTGGGCGTTTATCTGGGCTGGCAGCAGGTGGTGACTGTCGGGTTTCTGGCGGCATTCTGTCTGTTCTGCTTTGAGCTGTCATTCAGGGGAAATCGATCTTTACTATTGCGATTGCCGGCATCAGCTTTTATCGTAGCGATACTTACATTACAGTTATTGTTCGGTAAGTATCTGACAATCCTTCCCTTTCATCTAAGTTACCTGAGCTATCTGCTCGTAACAGCCACTCAGATTGTAGCAATCCCTGTTCTGACGGGACTGTCGCAGTCGATCTATATAAAACGGGTACTTCAAAGTCATACAGAGGACCAGATTTCAAGTAATGAATCCAGATCCATCACATTCTGATCTCACTTTGCCTGATGTCGTCCTGCGGTCACTTGAAAGCGGGGAATGTATCCAGTTGCTGTTATGCAAGCCGAGGGAGAAGCAGGTTTCAGCTTTGAAAAAAGTTACGATGAGACCTTTGGAAATCAAAGGAAAACCCCATTTTCAGTTTGCTTTCCTGCGAGGCAGGCAGGAAGTTCATGAGAATCTGCTGCAGGCTGAGAGTTTTCAGCGACTCAGGGAACTCTGGTCAGAATATTTTCAAGAGGGATATCTTTTTACGCAGCACGCTGACTATCATTTTCGCAAATCAAAGCAGGGAACTGTTTCTTTGAAGAAACATGCCCCGACCAAAGCGCGCCAGCAGGAATCGGAAACACATAACCGAACGAAACAGTATCTGATTCCTGAAGGGGTGCCCTGCACTTTTCTGGAGGCGATTGGTGTGATGACTGACACGGGCAAGGTGAAGTCAGCACAATACCGCAAGTTTCGACAGATTAACCGCTACCTGGAATTCATCAATGATATTGTGCCCTCCCTGTCGGGGAGTGGAGAACTCAATATCGTTGATTTTGGTTGTGGTAAAAGCTATCTCACTTTTGCCACACATTATTTATTCACCGAAGTCCTGAAACGCAGAGTGAACATAACGGGGCTCGATCTGAAGCAGTCTGTTGTATCGCACTGCCAGCAGATTTCCGCTGATCTGCACTGTGATGGCCTGACATTCAATACGGGAGATATCTCCCGCTTTCAATCAGGTTCCCAAAAATGTGATCTCTCCATTTCCCTGCATGCCTGTGATACGGCGACTGATGCCGCGATTGCAGCGGCGATGTCTGCTGATACGGATGTGATCATGGCCGTGCCCTGTTGCCAGCATGAACTATTTCAGCAGATCAGCAGCGGGCCCCAGGCCGGTTTATTGAAACATGGAATTCTGAAAGAGAGAACAGCCTCCCTGGTGACAGATGCCTTACGGGCTCTGGTACTGGAAATCAGTGGTTATCGTACTCAGGTAATCGAATTCATTGAGACGGAGCATACACCCAAAAATCTGCTGATCCGAGCGGTCAAACGACAGTCCCGACTGCCAGTGCGGGAGTGGCGCGAACTGGTCAAACAGTTTCGGTCATTAAAAGAGCAATATGGAATTAACACATTTTATCTGGAGCAGGCATTGGGAGAACAATTTCAAAAACAATGCCAGACTTCGGGACATATCATGACAGGGATTGATGGATAGACTTAATGATGCCTGAGGAATCAGAAACAGATCCCCAAACAGAACCAAAACGAATACGTGTCCACTCCAGTGTGATGCTGTTTGTCTGCCTTACGCTGGTGTCGGCTTTTTTGATTTACTGGATTCAGATCCGTGAGACAAATCAGCCTGTTTATCCATCAGGAAACTTCAATCCAGCGCCTGCCGTGGCTGTCGTGCCTTCCGGGAGTGCGCACAAAGCAGAGGTGGCTAATATCCAGCCAGGTTCTGTTTCCTCTGACTCAACAGTGGATCTTGTTCTGACTCAGGCCACCAATCGAAAACCTCTCTTACCTGACCTGAATACCATCAACGAAGGTGAACTGGAATCAACCAGCTGGCAGAACCCTTTTTACAAACTGTTCTGGAAAAGTCAGGGCTGGCTGTTCACCGAAGAAGGAATGGAATCTGCTGCGGATCAGGTTTCAGTGGCAACATTCAACAGGCCGTACCAGAAAATCAGTGTCAGTTTTCGTGTGGCAGTTGATAAGGATTTTCCGGAATTTGAACTGCAGTTACTGACCAGGAAAGAAGATCATGTCGATCAGATTCTGGTTTCCAGTGTCATTCATTTTCGAAATGATGCCGTCAGTATTTCGGAATCTGTCGGGAATACCAGACTGGAACTGAAACAGGTCAAGTTAGATCTGAGTCGAACCAAACCGGAAGCCGTGCCTGTAAGGCTGGTGGGGACCGGGAACCGCTTTGTGGTCAGTATTGGCAGGCGGCGGGTGCTCACCTGTGCCCAACCCGCACTGCAGTCGGGAAAAGAATGTTTTCTGTGCTTTCTCACTAATCGGCAACGCGTCAAACTGACCTCTCTGAGAATTGAAGGCGAGTGAATCTGAGGGCAAATTCTTCAGAAAATGAGGAGTTCAACAGGGGAAATCAGAACTGTACATCCAACAAAAACTTGCAATCTGCCATTTCTGCTGGTAACCTGAATGAGAGCCTCTTACCGGGTTCTGAGTTAAATCTTTAGGATGAACTAAATCGTTTCTCATTTTGAAGATATTGCAGCGATGTTCTGCATCAGACTCAATGAACAAGCGACCTGCCTGCTTCTCCAGCGAACCCGCATTCTGATTTATGTTCCTGAGTGGGAACGGAGTTGATCCAATATCACAGAAACGCGGCTTACCTTCTATATCGGGTTTTTCCATGCGGGATTTGTTAAGACATGTGACAGCCACTGTATTGATCACCACAGCCATGGTGCATTCCGGATTCGCAGCGGACAACAAAGTCGGCATAGATTTCGAAAAACAGATTCGTCCTCTTTTAAAGCAGTACTGTTACGACTGTCATTCCCAGGATGCTGAAGAATCGGGACTGCGTCTTGATTACGGAGCCAATATTCTCAAAGGGGGGGACCGGGGACCATCTGTCATTCCCGGTAAAAAGTCCGACAGCCCCTTGTTTCAGAGCCTCACGGGACAGGGTAAAATTCCCCGCATGCCACACGACATGCCTCCTCTCAAACCGGAGGAGATCAATCTGATTGGAGAGTGGATTGAACAGGGAGGCCACATTCCAGAATCAGAGTCGGTTCTCACGCAGTCCCAGGTGTCATCGGAGCACTGGGCTTTTCAACCCATAAAGCGTCCTGCCGTTCCCGTAGTCACACAGCAGGACTGGGTTCGAAATCCGATCGATGCCTTTATTCTTCAGGGGCTGAATCAAAACAAACTGACTCCTTCAGAAGAAGCTGAGCGGCATACACTGATTCGCCGATTAAGCCTGGATTTAACAGGTTTACCTCCCACGGTGGAGCAGGTACAGGCGTTTCTGGCCGATACGGAAACGGGGGCTTATGAAAGACTCGTGGATCAATTGCTGGCATCTCCTCATTATGGAGAACGCTGGGCCAGGCACTGGCTGGATGTGGCCCGTTATGCGGATTCAAATGGATTTACAATTGATGGACCGCGTTCGATCTGGAAATTTCGGGACTGGGTCATCAAGGCCATCAACGACAACATGCCCTTTGATCAGTTTGTCACAGAACAGTTAGCCGGGGATCTGCTACCGCAGCCTGCGACCGAGCAGTTGATCGCGACCGGATTTCATCGAAACACGCTTATCAACCAGGAAGGGGGAACCAACCCCGAGCAGTTCCGCGTGGAAGCAGTGGTGGACCGTGTGAATACAACAGGAGCCGCTTTTCTGGGGCTGACCGTTGGTTGTGCACAATGCCACAAACACAAATATGATCCCCTGACACAGCGGGATTTCTATCAGCTGTACGCCATCTTTAACAGTACGGCTGATATTAACAGTGCCCCGCCTACTCTCGCGTTACCCACAGACGAACAGAAAACCAGGCAGACTGAACTCAAGCAGCAAATTGCCATGCTAACCAAGCAACTGGCTGAGCAGGAAAAATTGCTTGCTCCCGAATTCGAAACGTGGAAAGCGTCAATCCAACAGACTTTTAATGATGACAAACAGCATTGGTCTGTTCTCAAGGCTCAGGATGCGATCTCAGAAAATGGTGCGACCATTACGATTCTGGAAGATCAGTCTTTACTGGTGGGCGGAAAAATTCCCAACAATGATGTCTATCGTGTCGAAACCGAAAATATTCCCCCGGAAACAACGGGATTAAGACTGGAAGTTCTCACCCACGAGAGTCTGCCGAAGAAGGGTCCTGGCTGGGCAGGCAATGGAAACTTTGTGCTGGACGAAGTGATTGTTGAAGTCGCGAAAAAAACTGGGGATCTCTGGACGGATTTTGAACCGGTAAAACTGGTTCAGGCTACCGCGGATCATTCACAGAATAAGTTTCCCGCGAGTTACCTGATTGATGGCGACCTGAAAACCGGTTGGGCCATCAATGTCAGTCAAGGGAATATGAACGTGAACCGCAGGGTTTTGTTCTCATTACAATCACCATTGCAGCATTCCGAACCGATGAAATTAAGGGTGACTTTAACGCAGACTCGTGATGCGAAATACAATGTGGGACGCTTTCGAATTTCTACAACAACCATCGCCCCAAGTGTTTTCAATGTCGATCCGGGCCTGCTGGACATATTGAAAGTACCTGAAGAAAAGCGGGATGCAAAACAGAAGACCAGCATCAAAGAGGCCTTTCATAAGTCAAACCCTGAGTGGGTAGAACTGAATCAACGGCTGACCAAACAGAAAACAGAGCAGACCAGACTTAATAAAGACATTGTCACCACAATGGTCATGAAGGAACTGCCAAAGCCACGTGAAACCTTTATTCTATTGAGAGGGAATTTCCTGGCTCCCGGAGCCCCCGTCAGTCCGGATGTACCCGCTGTCCTGCCCCCGTTTCCGCAAGAGGTGAAAGAACCGACGCGTCTCGATTTTGCCCGCTGGCTCACCAGTCCGGAACAGCCCTTAACCGCCCGCGTGACCGTTAACCGCTACTGGCAACGCTTTTTCGGCAGAGGTATTGTGGAGACCGAGAACGATTTTGGTACTCAAGGCACACCGCCAACTCATCCTCAACTGTTAGACTGGCTGGCCTCGGAATTCATGCGGCTGAAATGGGATGTCAAGCAGCTTCACAAGCTGATTGTAACTTCCGCCACTTATCGACAGGCCTCCGACTTCAGGTCGGAATACCAGGAACAGGATCCCCGTAATCTTCTGCTCTCAAGGCAAAACCGTTTTCGTATGGAAGCCGAGTCCATTCGGGACCTGTTTCTGGCCAGCAGTGGTTTGCTGACCCGAAAGATCGGCGGTCCGAGTGTGTATCCACCGCAGCCGGAAGGGATCTATGTTCTGACACAGAATAAGAAAAGCTGGCCTGAAGAGCAGGACGCTGATCGATTTCGTCGAGGCATGTATACTTTCTTCTGGCGTTCGAGTCCATATCCAATGCTGCCGACATTCGATGCCCCCAACAGCAATACCACGTGTACCCGCCGCGTGCGTTCAAATACGCCGTTGCAGGCGCTAACACTGGCTAATGACCAGTCCCTGTTTGAACTGATCCAGGGACTTGCGCTCCGGATTCTTCAGGAAGGACCTGATTACGATGAGGGAAGATTAAGACAGGCTTTTCAAATCTGTCTGTCACGTACTCCTGCAGATCATGAACTGGAAGTTTTGACACGATACCTGAATGAACAGAGAGCCTGGTTCAAAAAATCACCACATCAGGCGAAGCAGGTTGCTGCCAGCGATTTGCCCGAAGAGATCGAAATAGCGGAAGCTGCCAGCTGGACTGCTGTCGCACGCGTGTTAATGAACCTGGATGAATTCATTACACGCGAATAACACTTCTTCACTATGAATGTCTATCACTGAGTATCAAAGGCGTTCTGGGAGAGAGATACATGAGTTTAAATAATCTGGGTTTACGAGATCTGACACGCCGCCATTTTTTTGAAAATTGCGCCGTGGGGGCGGGGGCCATCGGTCTGGCGGCTTTGATGCAGTCGGAACAACAGGCGCAGGCTGCGGCTTCCACACTCGGTAAAACCCATCATCCACCGAAAGCTAAAAATGTCATATTCATGTTCATGGCTGGCGGACCCAGCCAGCTGGAAATGTTTGACTATAAGCCGAAGCTGCAGGAGCTGGAAGGTCAGGTCATTCCGGAATCGTATGTCGAAGGCAAGCAGTTCGCCTTCCTGAAAAAAGACGCGAAGTTACTGGGAACGCGACGGAAATTCAAAAAATATGGTGAATCAGGTACCGAACTGTCCGATGTGGTACCGCATCTGGCGAGTATTGCGGATGACATCACCATCCTGAAGAGTATGAAAACGGATGTATTCAATCACGGGCCCGCCAAACTGTTTATGAATACAGGTACGCAACAGTTTGGACGCCCCAGTATGGGGGCCTGGGTGACATATGGGATCGGCAGTGAATCGCAGAACCTGCCAGGCTTCGTCGTATTACAGTCCGGTCCCCGTGGTCCGCGCGGTGGCGCTCCGTTATGGGGGAGCGGCTTTCTGCCGACGACCTACCAGGGTGTGCCGTTTCTAAATGGTGCCGATCCAATTCTCAATTTGTCAAATCCGTCTGGAATTGATTCCCAACGGCAATCGGAGTTTATCGAGACCGTAAACCAGTTAAACGCGCTGCGATTGGAGAAGACGCGGGATCCTGAAATAGCAACGCGCATCTCCGCCTATGAAATGGCATATCGGATGCAGTCCAGTGCTCCTGAATTAATGGATCTTACTGGCGAGACAAAAGAGACACTGGACTTATATGGTGTTGATCCGGCGACGCCCTCTTATGCCCGCAACTGTTTACTGGCGCGCAGGTTAATTGAAAAAGGGTGCCGTTTTGTGCAACTTTATCACACTGACTGGGATCATCATGGGAACAAAGGGACGGACCTGGAAGAGTCGCTGGATGCCCGCTGCCTGGAGACGGATCGTGCGTCAGCAGCTCTGGTGAAAGACCTGAAACAGCGTGGTCTGTTAGAGGATACGCTGGTGATCTGGGGAGGCGAATTTGGTCGGACACCGCAAGGAGAGCCACGCGATCTGATAGGCCGCGATCACCATATAGATGCCTTCACCATGTGGGTCGCTGGTGGCGGATCCAAACCTGGTGTCACAATAGGAGAAACTGACGAACTGGGATATTACTCAGTGGAGGACACAATTCATGTCCGCGATTTTCATGCGACGGTCTTACATCTGCTGGGGATCGATCATCATGAGCTTTCCTATTTTTACCAGGGTCTCGATTTCCGCTTAACGGGAGTCGAAGAAGCGCATCTGGTGAAGAAAATGCTGGCTTGAAAGGAGGGGTTCGGCTCAGGCTGATAAAAACTTGAGCGAATTATGAAGAAATCCTCTGGACAGAATTTGCAGATTCCATTATCACTCGCCTCTCTCTCGCACATCTCTAAATCTTAACAACTCACTTCACCATTCTTGCTGTCACTCCAACGTCTTTTTTCCCCATTACCCTGTAATCACGGAGGCATGGATGCCACCGGAGTCCAATACCGGTCTATCCGGATCGATCATGCGCAACACCGGGCTGATTTTCCCACTAGTCATAGTGAGTTCAGTCCTGGTAATCATTGCGCCTCTGCCTCCGTTCGTGATGGACTTTCTGTTGTCCTGTAATATCACCGTTTCCGTAGTGATTTTGATGACAACGATTTATGTCAAGCGTCCACTGGAATTCAGCGTATTCCCGGCGATTCTGCTGGGGACCACATTGGCACGACTGGTGCTTAACGTGGCGTCCACCCGTTTGATTTTAACACGTGGGGCTGCCGACGGGACTGCTGCTGCCGGGGGTGTCATTGAAGCTTTCGGTCACTTCGTTGCTGGCGGTCAGCTGGTTGTGGGGCTGATCATCTTTGTGATCCTGGTTACGATTCAGTTTATGGTGATTACGAAAGGTGCGACCCGTATCAGTGAAGTCGCTGCCCGTTTCGCTTTAGACAGTATGCCCGGGAAGCAGATGGCCATTGACGCCGATCTGAATGCCGGTTTAATCAGTTCCGATGAAGCCAAATCCCGACGCAGTGAAATTACTGAGCAGGCGGACTTCTATGGTTCCATGGACGGTGCCAGCAAGTTTGTCCGCGGCGATTCGATTGCCAGTATCATCATTACCCTGATCAATGTTGTCGGGGGACTGTATGTCGGGATGGTCGACCACGGCATGGAACTCTCAAAAGCTGCTACCGTATTTACAACATTAACAATCGGCGATGGACTGGTCACACAGGTTCCCGGCTTCCTGATTTCACTGGCTGCCGGCTTGATTGTCACGCGAACTTCAGTCGACAGTAACCTGCCAGGCGATGTGGTGAAACAGTTCTCAGGGCATCCGGAAGCCCTGTTTCTGGCTGCCACATTTCTGTTTGCCCTGGCGTTTACTGGCCTGCCCGCTGGACCGATGCTGGCTTTAGCCATCGGATGTGTGGTCACTGGGCTGATGCGGCGAAAAGGCCTCCAGGCAGCCGAGGTAAAGAAACAGAAAGCAGAAACCCAGCAGCAGACCCAGAGTCAGCCTGAACCGAAACCGGAAGATCATCTGTTTGTTGATCCCCTGGAACTGGAGCTGGGAGTCGGATTGTTAAGACTGGCTGATCCTGCTACTGGTGGTGATTTACTCGACCGTGTGACGCGCATCCGGCACAAGATCGCCCAGGAGCTGGGAATTATTCTTCCCAAGGTTCGTATCCGCGATAACATCCGACTGGGACAGCGTGATTACCAGATTAAGATTCGCGATGTCGCCGTGGCCTGGGGATCGATTTATCCCGATGGATTACTGGCCATCGATACGGGAGCGACCAACGGAGATATACCGGGTATTGATACAGTAGAACCCGCATTCGGTCGTCCGGCCAAGTGGATTGAACTGGGGCAGAAAGAACGTGCGGAACTGATGGGCTATAACGTGGTGGAACCTTCGGCAGTCGTGATTACCCACCTGACTGAAGTGGTACGGGAACACAGCAGCGAACTGTTGACACGGGAACAGGTCCATGGCCTGATTGAGAACCTGAAAGAGTCCTCGCCCAAAGTTGTTGAAGAACTGATTCCTGATGTATTGAAGATCTCCCAGGTGCAGCATGTCCTTTCCAATCTGCTTCGCGAACGGGTGCCGATCCGCGATCTGGAGACCATTCTCCAGTCCCTGGGCGATTATGCAGATCGCACCAAGGAGCCCATGATTTTGACTGAGTACGTTCGCAACGGCCTGGCACGTGCCATCTGTCAGCAGTATCGAGACAGTAAACGACTGTTGAGAGTCGTGACGCTTGATCCGGAACTGGAAGACGTATTGATGTCAGGCATTGATTACAACGAACATGGTCTGGTCATCAAGCTGGCTCCACAAACCGGCGAAGTGATTACCCAGGCCATCGCAGATCAGATCGAACCTCTGGTGGAATCAGGCGGACATCCGATCGTCTTGTGTAATCCCCAGATCAGGGCAGGTCTGAAACAGATTACATCTCCCATGATTCCCCGGTTAATCGTCTTGAGTCTCAATGAAATCACCCGTGATACTGATGTGGAAGCGATCGGTCAGATCTCTGCCAGTCGGTTGAAAAAAGAGGTTGCCGCCGGAGCAGCATGAAAATATCCTGATTCGCAAACGCGATTTAATACAAACAAATACAGAAACGATCTCAACGGAATAATAAACAGAGGAAACATCAAGTATGTCAGATGTTCGAACATTTAAAGCGGCTTCCATGCAGGAAGCACTGACGCTGGTGCGGGAAGAGATGGGCAGCGAAGCCGTCATTCTGCAGACACGTCAGATTCCGGGTCGCAAAAGTCTGTTGCCCTGGTCCAGAACACAGGAAACCTATGAGATCACTGCGGGCCTGGGCATCGAAACAAAAACTCCGGCTGCATTACAGAACAAAAATCGCTCATCCAGGGCCGGCTCTGCTTTAAGGCACCGGGCCTCCAATCTGCCACAGGAAAATCGTCAGCGGGAAACAGTCTCTCAACCACTGACCGCACATCAGGAAGCTCCAGCTGCTCGACGCGAAACCGCACCCCGTCGGGAATCAGCGTACTCCCATCCATCGGAACAGCCGAGATTCCGACAACGATTCGCAGAAGCTGCCCCGCGCGAAGTAACTCCGTCACAGAAACATTTTGATCCGACAGAAGAATTTACTGAGAAGCTGAATGCAATTCAGGAGATGCTGGAGTCTCTGGATCGTCGTACCCGCTCACATCGATCCAGTGATGTACCTTCTGAACTGTTTCATATCTATACCGATCTGATCGAAGCGGAAGTCGACGAAAGTATCGCCCACGATCTGATTACCAGACTGAAAGAGCACGCGAGTCATGAACAGTTAAAAGACTCAGCTGCCAGCAAATCGCTTCTGGCTGCGTTGATTGAATCTCAATTGGTCTGTTCCCAGCCGATTCGTCCTGTGCCCGGGCAACGTAAAGTCGTGGCACTGGTAGGACCAACGGGAGTCGGTAAAACAACCACGATTGCCAAACTGGCAGCTAATTTCCGCCTGCGTGATAATATTAAAATGGGACTGGTAACGGTCGACACCTATCGAATTGCCGCTGTCGAACAACTGCGAACGTATGCCGAAATCATCGACCTGCCCATGCAGGTGGTCAGTACGCCAAAAGAAATGCAGCAGGCACTTGATGAAATGGTGGGCCTGGATCTGGTGTTGATTGATACCGCAGGTCGCAGTCCCAGTGACGATCTTAAAATTCAGGAGCTGGAAAGACTGTTTCGCGAAGTTCCCATTGATGAAGTCTCGCTGGTGATGAGCATGACATCCAGCGTAAAAACTCTGGAAGCGATTGCCCAGCGGTTCCAGGTAGCACGACCGACATCAATGATTCTGACCAAACTGGATGAAGCCCCTGTGATGGGCAGTCTGTTGACCCTGAGCCAGAATGTGAAACTGCCTGTTCGATATCTGACAACCGGCCAGGATGTACCCGATGATATCGAGCCGGCCAATGCTGCCCGGATGGCACGTTTGATACTGGGCGAGGATCAGCCGCGTTAAAAAGTCGTATTTCAAGAATTGTATTAACAGTACATAATCACGTTCAATAATTTCGTTACTCACGAGATCCAGATATAAGGAAGTCGCGATGGCTCCAGCCGTCAATGAATGGACCTTGAAGCAGGTGGAAGCAGTTCCTCCTGCCAATCCACCTGAAGTACAGTCATCTGTAACTTCGCGGGGGGATCAGGCGAAGGTTCTGCGTGGGCTGATGGAGCAGCGACGACCTGGCATCATTGAGAACAACAAAACCTCGCATTGCAGGACGCTGGCAGTCTGCAGTGGAAAGGGAGGAGTCGGCAAATCGGTATTGTCACTGAATCTGGCTTTGGCGCTGGCACAGTCCGGGGCTTCCGTCTGTCTGATTGATGTGAATCTGGCGCTGGGCAATATTGATCTGTTATGCCGTCTGAATGGTTACTGGAATCTGTCGCATGTTGTCAGTGGCGCCCGTTCCTTAAAAGAAATTCAGCTGGAAGGCCCCCTGGGTATCAGTGTCGTCACGGGGGCCAGTGGACTGACAGACCTGGCAGACTGTTCTGAAGCTGTCCGGAAAGATGTCCTGGGGCAGATGCAGGAACTTGAAGCCAATCACGATTATCTGATTCTGGATAATGGAACAGGCATTCATCGCAGTATCAGGCAGTTCGTGACATCAGCCGACAATGTTCTGGTCATGACCACTCCCGAACCGACGGCCATTGCCGACGCTTATGCGACAATCAAATCACTCTCTAACATACCATCGCTGGAGATCCAGGCCCTGGTCAATCAGTATACGTCAGACGATCAGGCTGAAAAGGTTTTCCAGCAACTTAAGAAAACAACGGAACTGTTTTTACATACCGGTTTAACACAAGCCGGTCAGATTCCCCATGACATGCATGTTGTTCAATCTGTTTATGATCGGAAACCATTTGTATTAAGCCACCCGGATTGTCCCGCTGCGGAATCAATATTCCGTCTGGCGAATACATTACAGGCACGACACCAGGCAACTGAACCACAAAACAAACAAGAGTCTTACTTTCCGCGACTTTGGCAGCGATTGCTGGGCGAAGCCGCGTAACCCCCCTTGGGTAAAAGGATTGAAACCACGGGAAACACTCTCTCATCTCTCACTTGTTTCCTGTTCGATCCCTTACTTGAGTCACGTCACTACTAAATCCCTTAACAATTGATTCCATTCGCTGTAACTGCAGATCCTGGTCTGTAGATGCGTATCTCAACCGCCGGTCTTCCCGTGAATTACGGGTTTACCTCGAGGATCGGATTACGCATCGGCGACAATTCAAATGTTAATGTTTAACGGTTAATTAAATTGTAGGAGAAAGGTTAAAATTTCTGGAGCAGGACGCCGATACTTAAGGATAGACGAGTGAAGGTCTCTTCGGAGTGAAGAGAAACCTCTCGCTCAAAGGTTTTTCAAACTCTATCCGGAAATATTCTGTGGCCCTGCATTATGCATTTCGATTATCGCTAATCGCTTTTGCGACTGAATCAGTCCGAGGTGTCCTATCTCATTCTGATTTCATCGGCGCGACACAATCCGCACTCATAGCAGCCGTCATTTTTTTTGGTCTGGGTCTGTTGTTCGGAGAAGTTGCCGCTCGTGTGGTTGAAGAATCAGCACGAGCAAGTTTTGAAAAATGGAAAAATAATCTTGCTTAAATATAAAATGTTTTAGCAGTCCTCGTTTCATCTTAATCCATATGAAGCGGCTGTATGTTGATCACGGAGGAGTAAATGGCCATCAAAGCCAGTGAAGAAATCGCAGAAATCTGGAAGGTGTTCAAGCAGGATCAATCCGACCAGTCCTTGCGTAACAAGCTCATAGAGCAATACGTTCCGCTGGTTCGTTACAATGCAGAACGAGTCTGGGCGAAGCTACCTGAAGGGGTAGATCTGAACGACTTGATTTCGGCTGGTGTGTTTGGGCTGATGGATGCAATTAATGCATTCGACCTGGAGCGGGGGGTCAAGTTTGAGACCTACTGTGTCCCCCGTATTCGTGGAGCCATGCTGGATGAGCTGCGCACCATGGACTGGGTACCACGCCTGGTTCGCAGCAAAGCCAGCAAGCTGGAAGCAGCCCGAAAATCAGCCGAAGCAGAGCATGGTCGTCCGCCCGCGGACGAAGAGATTGCGCGGAAAATGCAATTGTCCCGCAAGGAATTTGAGAAGCTCAAGAACGAGGCGAATGCCGTCGGTCTGGTGAGCCTGAATAAAAAATGGTATGAAACCGACAGCTACAAAGATGTTCGGGAAGTGGATATCCTGGAAGACGCCAAAGGGGAAGACCCCACCAAGAGCATTCAGAAACGGGATCTGATGCGACTGGTAACCAAAGGCCTGAATCGGAATGAGCGTCTGATTATCATTCTGTACTATTATGAAGAACTGACCATGAAAGAGATCGGCAGCACGCTGGGGCTGTCGGAATCTCGCGTCAGCCAGATGCATTCGAGCATCGTCAACCGCCTGAAAGAACAGCTGGGTCGACGTCGCCCTGAATTTGCTTAACCGCTACAATTCGTGATCAAACAAATGAAAAAGGCCTCCATCTCAATGGGGGCCTTTTTTACGTCCTGTTTCCGGTTCCCGCTTCCTGTTTCCCGGGACAATTTGGAAAAACATCACAGTTCTCGACCCGGATGCTCGAAATCTGAACCTGATTAGTTCTAGAATGAACGTCTCAGGGAACATCAGTTCCCACAATGTGATCCAGGTCACTTTAGATTTACTTACTTTGACAGACAATCGGGGTTACAGTTCATCCATGGATGTTTCACATATTGAAGATTACTACCAGAGATCACTGGTTGAAGTGGGTAAAGTACTCATGGGTCAGGAAGATCTGGTGGAAGGGGTCCTGATCGCATTATTTTGTGAGGGAAATGTCCTGATTGAAGGAGTTCCAGGCCTGGGTAAAACGCTGCTGGTCAACACCCTCAGTCACGTACTCTCCAGCGAGTTTCGCCGAATCCAGTTTACGCCTGACCTGATGCCTTCTGATATCACCGGCCACTCTGTGTATGACATGCACGAGCAGAAATTCACCTTTAACCAGGGGCCGTTATTTACGAATCTCTTACTGGCTGATGAAGTCAACCGGGCGCCCGCCAAAACACAGTCTGCGCTGCTGGAAGCAATGCAGGAGCGACAGGTGTCCGTCGATGGAAAGACCTATCCACTGCAGAGACCTTTCCTCACCATAGCGACACAGAATCCGCTGGAACAGGAAGGGACCTACCCGCTCCCGGAAGCCCAGCTGGACCGCTTCATGTTCAAGTTACTTGTTGATTATCCCACTCAGGATCAGGAGAATGCGATTCTGGATCTGTATGCTGCGGGAAAAGATAACCGGAATCTGAACAGTTTCGGGATCGAACCGGTGCTCAATACAGAAACCATCCTCGCGATTCAGCAGCGTGCGACAGAAATCATTGTGGAACCTTCCATCATTCAATATATCACATCCATTGTCCAGAGAACCCGCAGCTGGCATACCATTGAAGTCGGGGCCAGCCCGCGTGCCAGTGTAAATCTGCTGATCGGATCTCGTGTCATGGCTGCCTGCCAGGGACGTGATTTTGTTGTGCCCGATGATGTGAAAGAACTCTCTTTGCCTGTTCTGCGACATCGGATTCGGTTGCACCCGGAAGCAGAAATCGAAGGGATGAAGGTCGATGAAGTCATTCGAGATATTCTGGAAAGCGTAGAGGCTCCCCGCCAATGATGCCTCGTCTGTCGTTGTTGTATCTGTTTGCTGCTGCCATGTTGCCCTTTGCCCTGGGGACGATCTGGCCGGCAGCGGGGCAGGCTGGAGTTTTAATCTGTCTGCTGGTATTTCTGTTCTCACTGATCGACCTGGTACTGACGCCTTCGCTGCTGGCAATAGAAGTGCATCGTGAAGTGAACGAAGTACTCAGTGTCGGCACTACAAACAGAGTGAAAATCTGGTTTAACAATCGAGGCGATGTTCCCCTGAAGATTCATGTGCACGATGAACCGCCTCTGCCTTGTCAGTACACTGATCTTCCGTTTGATATTGAACTCTTTCCGAACAAGCATCAATACAGCATCTATCATGTCGAGCCCCATCATCGCGGAAAGAACCGTTTTCGCCGCGTATTTCTACAGATGAAGAGTCGATTTGGGCTCTGGACCGTGTATGACGAGCGGGACATTCGTCAGGAGATTCGGATCTATCCCGATATTCAGGCTGTGCGTGGCGTAGAACTGCTGGCGCGTCGCAACCGACTGGCTGAAGCGGGGATCAAAATGTCACGATTACGTGGACGGGGAACGGATTTCGATCGGCTGCGTGAGTACCGACGGGGTGATGAATTTCGCAGTATCGACTGGAAAGCCACGTCGCGCCATCAGGAATTGATCAGTCGGGAATACGTGGTAGAGAAAAATCAGAATATCATATTTATTCTCGACTGTGGTCGTTCGATGTGTAATGCCGATGAAGGAGTCACGCACTTCGACCGGGCATTGAACGCTGCGATTTTATTAAGCTATGTTGCCCTCAGGCAGGGGGATACCGTTTCACTGATGGCCTGCTCCAGCAAGGTGGAACGCTGGGTACCTCCCATTCGTGGTGCCGGTTCGATTCAGAAACTGATCCGCCAGGTCTATGACCTGGAACCGATCTATGAGGCTTCCGATTATCGACTGATGTCGGAACAGCTGCAATTGCGTTATCGCAAACGATCACTGGTGGTCGTACTGACGCATGCTCTGGATGAAGTTCACCTGGAGTACCTGGGAAGCGCTCTGCGGATGATGCGCTGGCCACATCTGGTGTTGTCCGCCTTTTTACGCAACGTACCACTTGAGAATCGGATGAACTCCATTCCGGAGACAGACAGGGAAGCATTTCAGATTGCTGCTGCTGCTGAGATCGTTTCTTCTCAGACGCAGCAAATCTCCGCCTTGCAGAAATCAGGACTGCTTGTGCTGGACACGCTGCCGGAAAATCTGTCGGTGAATCTCATCAGCCGCTACCTGGATATCAAAGCAAGACAGCTGCTTTAGCCAGAGGTTGACTTTGACAGGAATGGAAGCAGGTCGGTGTGATGACCAATCATTTTCCAAATTCCGTTTTCTTTGCGAAACAGGCTTGTCGCGCGGATTTTGACTTTGACTGTTTTTCCATCAGGACCGACGTTATGTCCAATTTCATAGTTACTGACAATGGCCAGTTCCTGTCCGACTGTAATGTGCATCTCTTTCGCTTCGACTTTGCCCCCCAGTTTCATCGAAGCCGTTTTTTCCCATTCCGCAGCAATTGGTTTCCAGCCACGCAGAAAGCTGCCATCCGGGCCCATAAAAGTGATATCATCCTGGTGCGACCAGACTTTATTCATGGGTTCAACTTCCCCGGTAAACAGCTTATTCAGAGCCGCGTAAAACTGCTTCGCAGCGGTTCGCACCTTTTGCTGATCCTGTTCACTTGCAGATACGGATTGATTACAGTTCAGGCTAACGGCAGAAAATACGATCATCGCGACTTTAATCAGCTGTAATTTCATTTCGGAGTCTTTCTTCAGATTTTTGAATCAGCAAATGTTCTAAGCTGGTGTGGACTCTCAACACGCTTGTGCGGTAAGAGTCGATCTAATCCCGCGAATGTTAGCGTGGGCAGGAAAGTGAGTCTATCTGAGTATAGTTCATCAGAGTTCCTTCAGAGAGTAATTTATCTGACAGCATCAGGATTTTCAGGATTCATCAAATTAGTCCTGTGACAATGGATGCGCGGTATTAAACCATGTACGCCAGTTCGGTTATGCGGGTTGTGCGAATTGTATCTGGAAGTGTCCAGGTTGACCGGGGAATATTTCAGGATCGCTTGCGTGCAGTGAATCACTCATTTTTGCGAGAAACAGCGAGTCTTTGTTGAGTGTATATCTATAAATAGTCGATATTTATCAATAATTAACATATTAAGTTTCCGTGTAAGATATATGGGTTATGGTGTGAAATTCTGTCACACACGTTGCCCTCGGGCCTTTTTTCTTTTACTTGGATCTGGATGACTCGTATAATTATAAATCATTAAGTTTGCTAACGTTTCTGACTGGAGTCTTCTATGGCAGTCTGCTTAGTCCCCGTGAATCAAGGTCGCCCGATCGTGCTTGACAAGGCGATCATTCTTGTCGGACGCCATCCCGACTGTGATATCGTGATCAATGACAGTCCCAAAATCTCTCGCAAGCATTGTTGTCTTGCGATTGTTAATGACCGTCCCGTTGTTCGTGATCTGGGCAGTATGAACGGCGTGTATGTGAACGGGAAAAAGATTGACCAGCAGGCCTGGCTCAAACTGAATGATGAACTGAAAATTGGAAACGTTGCCTATCATCTGGAAAATATTGGCGCTGACTACCATAAGAAAAAAGAACTCTCTGACAGTCAATCTGAATCTGACAGCACCCCCACCAAAGCACCTTCGGTTCAGCACTTCAAAAAACCGACTAAAGACGTGGATATCTCTCAGCAGTTTCCGGTCGCCATTTCAGACAGTGGTCACAATGTGAGTGCAAACGAAATGCTACCCAGCGATGAGCTGGAGAGTGTTGACGACGAAGATGACGATGAAAATTATTCCGACAGTCACCGCTTTGAAGGGACTGGCTCCAACGTGGAATTTATTTCCTCTTCTTCGTAATCTTATCGACTGGCACATCTGGCTGCACTTCCACTGTTCTCTGCTTCATTTGCAACAGAATCGGATGCCAGAATCGGAAGTGGGCGATCGTAAATATCAACAGCAGTGTGACGCAACTGATGATTGCGCCGATCAGGAACCAGCCTGATTGATACGCCCACACCACTTCATGTTTCCCCGCCTCAAGTTTTACCCCGCGATACATGCCTTCGATCAGTTCTGCTTCAGCAGGTTGTCCATCAACGTAGACCTTCCAGCCAGGATACATCAGATCGGTTAAAATCAGTGTATTTTCTGTGGGAGTTTCTGCCTCAATTTTAATTTCATTCGCACGATATTCGGTAATCGTGGCGCTTTGATTTGCTTCGGGATGCAACCAGGCAAGCCGCCCCCGGGAATCCTGCAGTTCATAAAAATAAAGCGGTTCGTCGAATCTTCCCCAGGCGGGATTAATCACAGCGTCGAAATCACTCCAGACTGGTTTTACGGGCCAATGGTTCAAATCGAGTCGATGCTGGCTGAGGATGTGTGTCACACCAGCTTTGCGGAGCCAGTCAATCTGCTCGGGGGTCGCAGGCTCTTTAAATGGCAATGGTTGAGGCATTGTCAGTTCAGGATTGAAATACTGTTCGGGACCAATCCCCAGATAAACGGGTGTGGAAGAAACGCCCAGCAGAGTTGGTAAGTTCGCTCCCGGAGCAAACAGGCGGACCGGTTTGCCATATTCGGTCACGATTTTTTTGAGCGCACTTTGATCAACATTATTAATCGGCGGATTGGGAATAATAGCGGCATAGGTGACATAGCGGCTGACGACCCAGAAATCGGCTGTAGTAATCAGGCAGATAACGGCGACTGCCAACAGCCGAAGGTGACGATGCCAGTTTGTTGTCAGTCGTTCCAGGCAGACACCAGCGATGACTGCGACAGCAAATGTGGTCAGGATTCCATAGCGACCGGGGCCCGTGAAGAAGCTGAAGCCAGGCAGATGCCTGGTGAGGGGGAGGAACCAGCCTGGCGTGTACAACAACGCCAGGAACCCGATCACCGCCAGCAGGATCAGCCTGCGGTCGCGCGTCCAGGCACCACTCCACGTTCCATAAATCAGCAGTAGAATTGAGACAATTCCGAAGTACAGATGCGCTTCGACCTGATTCGTGGCATCGTCTCCGGGGGCCAGACCGGCATCGAGATTCACTTCGTAAGGATACCAGGCCCAGGGAGCAACGACCTGTGAGAGATACCAGGCCGGGATGTGACCATAACCGGGCTGATGCGATCGCTCACCGACTTCGGCCCGCTGACTGAGTTGTTTCAGTTCCCAGGTCGGAGCGAGCTGAACTGCCGAGAGTGCATAGGTGGAAATAAATGCAAACAATAACAGGATTATGGTTCGTCTGCGATACGGTTTGAGTGCATCGGTCGTTTCGTCGCGACTGAACCAGATGCGGGCAGGAATATAAACGACCAGCATTAACTGCGTGATGAATGCCAGGTTGAAGTGGCCAGGCAGAATCTGCATCGTCAATGCGAAGCACAGCAGGATCGCATACCGCCAGTAGCGGGTCTGAAAGAATGATTCAACGCACCATAAGGTCAACGGGAGCCACGCACCACCAATGATAGCCCATTCCAGGCAGATTCGCGAAGGGAACCACCCATACGTGTAGACCAGTCCTGCAAACAGAGCGGCGACCAGGGAGTAGCCCAGTCGTTTCACATACAGGCCGGTGAAGACGAATGCCAGGATGTAATGCAGAATCTGCACGAAGTTGTAAGCGGTGTTGACGGGGAGAAAACGATAGGCGAAATAGTTGAAGGGGTAGAAAGCCCCGGTCTGGCTTTCTGCAACCAGGGGGACACCATGACCAATGTTGGAATTCCAGAGTGGAAATTCTCCCGCCTGCAGTCGTTCAGCAAAGAACGTCTTTTGCGGAAAGAAATAGGTGTAAAGGTCACCGCCGATCAGTCCGCCACCCGCCCAGAGACCGTACCAGAAGATCCATGTCAGTCCGATGGCAATCGCGAGGATCGTGCCCGCAAAGACAGGAGTACCGGCAGGGGATGCGGTTTCCGGCTGGGTTGACCGGGTTTTCTGCTTTGAAGAACGACTCAAACGACTGAACCTTGTGCTGACAAAATAAAAGCGGCCTGGAATGACAAGTCTTGTATTCTAAGCCGCTGGATATGATGTCTCAACTTACAGGAGCAGATGTTATTCACCAAACATCCGGTTTAGTCGATCCTGATGGTAAGCCAGCTTCTCTGCTGAGCTCATGGCTGCGAAGTCAGGCGTTCCTTTCCCGTTCGTCGTTGCAGGTTTGGCAGACGTTGTTTTCGCACTTCCGGCAGCAGGTTTGCTGGCTGTTTTTGTTGCAGGGAAGCTGAATGTTTTTCCGTCTTCTCCCCCATAGCTCATCACCGCGGTCTGGTAAGTCAGGTCCACGTCCAGTTCACGCGTCGGTTTGATGCCCAGTTCCTGCAACACGCCATGATAGGCTTTGACAGCTTCGACCGGTTGAATCTTGTCTTCGACCAGGTAACGCAGGAATTGAATAAATGCCAGTTGATGCTCGGCCTGATTGATCTTCCGACCAAACAGGGCCACACGACCACCATATTTTTTCGCATCGTAAATCAACTGGAACGCATCAAGGGTCGTTCCCGCTGAACCACCGAGGATGCCTACAATCAAATGAGGATCGTAGGCGACCAGTTCCTCCATGGCCCGGGGACCATGATAGACCATTTTCAGGAAGGTGGGACGTCCAGCTGTCGCGACACCTGCCAGGGTGCGGGCAATCAGGTCATTGATAAATCCCGGTGCGAGGTCGGCGGCGATGGCCGTACTGATATTGGGATCGAAGATTTCCAGGAAGTGGCGGAACTTTTTGCGTTCGGCTTCTTCCCGGAATTCTTTGTAACGTTCGAGGGTGGCCAGATCCTCTTCCAGATTGTTATTAAAGGTTACTGAGTAAAGACCCAGGTCGGCACCATAGGCGCGTTCTTCCGGAGCACAATCGAGGTGGCCACATTGAATGTGATCCAGGCTGGCCGAGCGAAATGGTTTCGCAGGCGACAAATGGATTTTTCCGCCTCGGGGAACGTGCACGTCAGTTGTGTCGTTGGCCCGGGCAGCCGGTGTGATCGGCGAATTGTCGAACAGGCGTTCGTCAATCGTCAGTTTCTCGCTGGTACTGGCAGACATCAGAACGATGTCGACCACTTCCTGCTTGATCACTTCCCGGATCTGTTCCCGGTACTCCGCCAGCGTTTTGTATTTGAGTTCCTGGTCATGCCGTTCTGGAGACAAGCCGGGAGCACCAATTCCGAACGCCATGTCGGCGTCTTTGGCATCCGCGATAATAAACTCTTTGGAACCACTGGGGTCCTTATGAATCGACTGCAGCTTCCTGTCGAGTGATTTTTCCATCAGACAATCATTTCAATACAAAACGCAAGTAAACAGAATGCAACAAAACTCAAGGTGTCATTTCTGGCTCAGTGGCCACCCAGCACTTTGTCCACGGTTTCCCGCAGAACTTTTCCGGACTGGGTGAGTGCCAGTTGTTCTTTCGGCCAGAGTTCAATTTCCAGGTGTTTCATCACACCGGAACGACCCATGACAGTCGGAACGGAAATACAGACGTCCCGCAGTCCAAAGGCGCCATTCTGCAGCGAAGAGACAGGCAGAATGCGACGCTGATCGAGGGCGATACAGTGCACGACATCAGCGATACTGACGCCGACTGCAAAACCGGCTCCCCCTTTTTTCTTGATGACTTCGGCTCCGCTGCCACGAGTTTTCTTTTCGACTTCGGCAATCAGGCTGGGGTTACAGCCCGGGAATTTTTCAAGGGGCAGTCCACCAATTTGCGCGGCAGACCAGATGGGAACCATGCTGTCGCCATGCTCTCCCAGGATCAGGGTTGAAACCTGGGTCGGCGGCACGTCCAGACGGGCCGCCAGCATACTGCGAAGACGGGTTGTGTCGAGCACAGTACCCAGGCCGATCACCTGTTGTGGTGGCAGGCCGAGTTCTTTCATTGCCAAATATGTCAGCACGTCCACCGGATTGGAAACGACAAACACAATCGCGCCCGGCTTGGTTCCGACACGCTTCACATCTTCCAGAATGTTTTTGAACAGAGCCACGTTTCGGTTAATCAGATCCAGACGGCTTTCATCCGGCTTACGTCGCAGACCGGCGGTGATTACGATCACGTCGCTGTCTTTCACAAGTTCGGTGCCACCAGCGTAGATTTTCTGATCGGCGGTCAAAGAACTGCCATGCAACAGATCCAGTGCCTGGCCTTCGACCAGGTCCTGATTGACGTCTACCAGAGCGATTTCCCGGACGATGCCTCCGGCCTGTAATGCAAAGGCGGCACAGGAGCCAACGAGCCCGCCACCACCGATAATACTGACATTCATGTTGAGATCTTTTCTATATGACGATGTGATGCGTGTTATATAAAATGAGAATACAGGGATTATTTACCCAGAGCCGACATGACCTGATCGGTGATCGCTTTGATCAAGTGATCTGAGTTACCGTTATTGGTCGTGGGGGTCGTCTGCGTAGAAGGTTTCGACAGGTATCCGGGATAGCTGGGAGCGGGTTCGAAAGATTTCTGTTGAGGAATCCCTTCTTTGTAGCCATCACGGAATGCACTGTTACCACACAGATCACAGTCTTCGACGTGGAAGCGTGGATCATCAAATCCGAGTTTTTTCTTCAGGTCGAGCAGTTCGCGGGTTTCGTTTTCGCTGAAGTAAGTCACGCGACCCAGCTGTTTGGAAAGCAGCAGGATATTGCAGTAGGCATCCAGAATTTCTGTTTTCCAGTACGCGTCTTCCAGTGACTTTCCAAAGGTCACGGTACCGTGACCGGTCAGGATGATCGTGTTTGTGCCCCCTTTGAGGAACGGCACTACCGTGTCAGCGAACTTCTGTCCGCCGGGAGTTTCGTAAGGAGCCATCGGAACTTCACCCATGAAGACTTCTACTTCGGGCAGCACACATTGAGGAATGGGCTCGCGGGCAACAGCAAAGGCGGTCGCGTGAGGAGGGTGACAGTGCACAACCGCTTTGACGTCCGGACGCTCTTTCATGATCGCCAGGTGCAACAGGATTTCACTGGTGCGTTTCCGTGTGCCGGCGATCTGGTTTCCGTCGAGGTCGACAGCGCAGATATCGTCTGGTTTCATGAAACCTTTGCAGATCATGGTCGGTGAGCAGAGCACTTCGTTTTCGCCAACACGAATGGATATGTTTCCGTCGTTGGCTGCTGCGAAGCCCTTGTTGTAGACGCGACGTCCGATTTCGCAGATTTCTTCTTTCAGCTTCCGATCATGAATTCCACTGGTCCATTGATTTGACATGGTTTTAACTCCAAACGTTAATAAAATATGTGATTTGTGTCAGGGGATTGATTTCAAACTTGTCTCAGTAAACTTCAACCTGATCGAGAATGGCTGACACATACGCGTCAATCGGTTTCACTTCAGGATGAAAGGGAGCGGCTGCTTCTGCTCCTTCGCTGACTGCAATCTGGCAGCCAGGTGAGGCACCCAGCTCATCGTATATGATAAACGGTTCCGTTTTTTTCTTCTTTTTTGAATTCAGTTCATCACTCTTCAAAGGAATCGCGATCAGCCAGCGAGCACCATCCAGACTGGGATGCTTGCGAGATAAGGTCACTTTTCCGATGACTTCTGCGATTTTCATAATTCTTTACTTTCAGCAGATCAATTTCCCTGGGGAATGCCTGCCTTGACGAATGTTTTGACCAGGTTTCTCAGTTCGATAAACGATTTCTGTTTCGGATTCACGCAAATCAGGTTCGGACTCATCTGCGAAATGACATCTCGCAAGTGATTGACGTCCTGCACTGCTGCCCCCCTGACTTTCTGATTTCGATTTGCCAGGCAGGCTGCTTTTTCTGCCGCAGAAGCAAACAGGACCACTCCTGCAGCATCGGCACGACACAGGCTGCTGGTCGCATCCTGGACAGCATGATCCAGTGAAGTACTTAATTCCTGTGACCAGCGTGAGCCAGTCTGTTGTTCGATATCAGTCAGGGCATTTTCCACGGCTGAGGAATGAGTGAGTACAATCGCCCGCCACTGGCTTCTCTGCTGTGTTGAAGCAGATGATGTCGAAGCACGATGCACGCTGATCTGATTCTGACGTATATAATCTTTTGCAGTGGGTGTCAGGATGGCGCCCGCGACGATGCCGACGGCTGCCTGTCCTTTGACTTTTGCGGATAACAGATCCGCCGTGATGACTTTTTCTGTTAACACCACTGAAGCATCAGACGCAGCAGCGCCTGTGTGCTGAGCGACCTGCCCCTGGCGGGAAAGGTTCGACAGTACATTGGCGACTACCTGGTTGACTAATTCTTCAGAAAACTGCATGACTCTGTAATCTACTCTTATTCTGTTTTGTTTATTCGCGATCAATGACGCCCATCGTGGCCCAGCGAATGGGAGTATTATTGGTTCCTACCATGTCCCGGACGGCTGCACCGTCGGAAGTCAGCAGGACAATATCCCCTTTGCCACAGCCCAGGCGGTCGATGACCAGTTCCGGAAATCCATCGGCGTTGCCTTTGATATCCAGGGTCTGGACCAGCAATAAGCGCCAGCCGGCAAGACTGGGATGTTTTGCCGTTGCGGTAGCTCGTCCTATGACCTGTCCTGTCAACATGTGAATGTCATTCCTGCAGCGGAGTTCCGCTTGATTGTCTGTTTAATTAAATAACCCGTAAGTGTCCCACGGTGGTGGAACGACGGAACCGTGTGAATGTCATGGGGTTGGTGACGCCTTCACCTGTCGGAGTGGCGATGCTGAATGAAGCATAGCCTTCTCCCCCGTTCCCCAGGGCAGCGCCACAGGGACCATTCTGTACAAACAGAGTGGTATCCATAATGCGTCCCATTTTGGTAATGGTTTCGATATTGCGGGAATGGATCATACTGGTATGACGGAACCCGTGTTCGAATTCTTTGGCCAGTTCAATGCCGTGGTCTGCGTTGCGGCAGCGGACGAATGGCACGAATGGCATCATCTGTTCTTCCGGCACGAATGGATTCATGGTGTCGGTTTCACCGTAGAGCAACTGTGTTCCTGGTGGCACATTGACGCCGATCAAGCCGGCGAGGACAGCGGCATCTTTACCGACCAGATCACGGTTGAGAACAGCGTGTCCTCCCGGTTCTGTGGGAGGCGAGAATGCCAGAGCTGTCAGCTGTGTAACCTGCTGATCATTCAACTGATAACCCCCGTGTCGCCCCATGGCAGACATCAGTTCGTTGAAGATGCTCTCCACGGCAAAGACTTCTTTTTCGCCGATACATAGCAGGTTGTTATCGTAGGCGGCACCCGCAATGATTGACTGGGCAGCGTTTTCGATGTCCGCGGTTTCATCCACGACGACGGGCGGATTACCGGGGCCTGCGACAATCGCACGTTTCTTGGCAGCCAATGCAGCCCGGGCGACTCCAGGGCCACCAGTGACACACAGCAGTGGAACGCCACGATGATTAAAGATCTGGTCTGCCGTTTCGAGTGTAGGGGTCTCGACAATTGTGACCAGATTCTGCAGGCCGGTTGCCTGGTAAATGGCTTTGTTGAAGCGACGCACACCTTCGCAGGCAACTTTGGCTCCGCCGGGATGCGGATTCACAACCAGTGTATTTCCGGAGGCGACCATGTTGATGAAGTTACAGGCCAGGGTCGGCAGTGAGTGTGTTACGGGAGTGATGGCACCGATGACGCCGAAGGGGGCGTATTCAGTTATACCGATCCCGTAGTCACCAGAGACGGCTTCGGTCCTCATGAATTCCATACCGGGAATGCCTTTGATCAGGTGCAGCTTTTCGATCTTATGATCCAGCCGACCGATTTTTGTCTCTTCCATTTCCATGCGACCGAGTTCATCGGCCTGGCTGGTACAGATCTGTCGGACGATTTCCAGTGCTTTGGCCCGGTCAGCCAGAGTGGCGTTCAACAGTTGTTTCTGTCCTGCGGTGGCTGCAGCGACGGCCTGATCGACACTGCGGAAGACACCCCAGTCACCATCCGTTTGAGTGGTGGCGGAAGCGGATCCATAGCCGCCTTTGTTATTAAGTTGTGATAACACTTCCTGAACGACACTACGAATGGCTTCTTCAGTCGCCTGCATAATTTATTTCTCCCCGAGCAGTCCGGCGTTGAGTTTGATAACTCGCAGCGGCTGTCTCAGTCTGTGATATTTCAGTTTTGATGTTCCAGGTTATAGTTTTCCATCTGGTTGCGAATCCATGCGTCCAGTTTCGATTTCGTGGGCATTGAAGCAATCATGACCAGCAGCAAAATTACTACCGGAATGAAAGCCAGTTTCTGTTTTTCAATAACGACAGCAAACAGATTGAGCATGGCGGCTCCTTCCAGTAAGGCCATTCCGATAATCAGTCGCACCAGAAAGATCTGATAAAATGTTCCCAGCAGCTGTTCTTCATCCTGATTCCCTTCTGCTTGCGCCTCCTGCATTGCCTGTGTAAATTGATTACGGGCAACCAGATTGGGAACAACCATTCGCAGCACCAGCATCAGAGCTGCAATACCCATTCCCAGATATGTCATGATGGGTAATCCCTTCCCCGGTTCTTCTTTCAGTCCGATTGAAGTCACAATAATTCCGAATGTCACCACACCCAGGATCAACGCAAGCCAGATGACAGTCATCATCATCTGTCGCTGTTGCAGTGTGATTTGTGGCAATTCTCGGGACATGCTGTGTTTCCGGAACAGAACGAAGGTCAATCCGTTGAGTTAAAAATTTCTCTGGAACCAATGTGAACCTGATCGACTATGCCGATGATGGCTGCGTCGATTGGCAGTGATTTCGTTTCGGGTGTGAAACGGGCCGATGACCCCTGCACACACAATACGATTTCGCCCTGCCCTGCCCCCACGGTATCGACGACGATAAACGATCGTCCGGTGGGAGTCAGATCACTCTGGTCTTTTTCGTTGACGCGCAACGGTTCGACAATCAGCAGTTTCTGACCGACCATCGTTTCGACTTTCTGAGACGAAACAACACTGCCGGTTATGCGTCCTATAAACATCGAACCAACTCCTGTAAAATCCTCTAAGGGATAACTGTATTCTCCAGGCGTTACGAACGCCCTTCAATGACCTCGACGGTCTGTCTGCCGACTACAATCTCCTCATTCGTAGGCACAACCCAGATTTGTACTTTACTGTCGTCCGCCTGGATTTGAGCCTCATGCGAGGCTGACTTGTTCTTTTCAGAATCCAGACGAATTCCCGCCCATTCCAGGTTGCTGCAGACTTTTTCTCTTAAGCTGACACTGTTCTCACCGATTCCACCTGTGAAAACAATCGCATCCACGCCTCCCAGTACCGTCATGTAGGCTCCCAGGTATTGACGGATGGCTGAGTGAAACACGCCCAGTGCAAGTTGCGCCCGTTTGTGTCCTTTGGCGGCCGCTTCTTCCAGATCGCGACAGTCACCACTCAATCCGCTCATGCCCAGTAAGCCTCCTTTGCTCGACAGGTCTTCCAGCAGTTCCGCCAGCGATTTCCCGGTGGCCTTCATCAGAACCGGCAGAGCAAACGGATCAAAATCACCCACACGGTTATTGTGAGGCAACCCTGTCTGAGGGCTCATTCCCAGACTGTTGGCCTTGGAGACACCACTCTCGATGGCACACACAGAGCTGCTGCCTCCCAGGTGGCAGGATATCACCTTCAGATCGTCTTTACCGGTGAGCTCGGCCATACGAGAGCCGATATACCGGTGGCTGGCGCCATGAAACCCCCAGCGCTGGACTTCGTATTCTTCCTGCCATTCATGGGGAATGGCATAAGCACGATTTTCAGCAGGAATGGTTTCATGGAAGGCGGTTTCCAGTGCAGCAACCAGCGGGATTTCAGGGAACGCCTGCCGCAGTTGTCGCATGGCCCGGGCATAGGGAGGGTTATGAGCAGGTGCAATATCTGCCAGCGCCTCCATTTTGGTCAGTAACGCTTCATCGACCAGACGTATGCCACTCATGTTTCCGGCAAAGACTGCTTTGAAACCAATACCGGCTACTTCGTCTGCGGAATCAAGGCAACCCCAGTCGGAGTTGGTCAATTGCGACAGACATAAGTTGACGGCAGCCGCATGGTCGGGCACATTCTGTTCGTGCTCTTCCCGATGCGCACCAATTTCGACGAAACAAAAACTCTGTTCCCCACCAATTCGATCGATGCCGCCGCGGGCAAGCTGCACTTCGGCTGGCATATCGAACAGGCGATATTTGAAACTGGTGGAACCTAAATTGGCAACAAGTACTTTCATTGCAGGAATCCATTCTGTGACTTAAAGACTGGTGTTTCGACTTCCTTTTCCCCGTTGCTCACACGTTGAGCAGTGGGAAGAACCAACAGTGTCTCTTTTAGATAAAGTTTGACATCAGGCCTGCGGAGGGGCGTGCGATCACGTGTGCGCCAACCAGTTCTCCGATTTGAGAAGCAGCTGCGGCACCAGCGTCAACGGCGGCACGAACCGAACCGATATCTCCCT
>NZ_CAXAVM010000024.1:0-51137 GCF_963972345.1 uncultured Gimesia sp.
CAGATCGAACAGGTGGTTCTGAATCTGTTGACGAATGCATCGGAAGCGACTCAAAATCAGGCAGAAACTGGTTGCATCAAAATTCGCACCGGGGTCAGCCTGCTGGGGAAGCATGAATTTTCTGATTATTATTTCTGTGAAAATGGCGCTCCGGGAAAGTTTGTGTATTTTGAAGTGGAAGATAACGGGAGCGGTATGAATGAAGACTGCCTGTCAAAAATGTTTGACCCGTTTTTTACCACTAAGTTTACCGGTCGCGGGTTGGGGCTGGCGGGCGTGTCAGGAATTATCCGTGGGCATCATGGAGGCCTGCAGGTCAACTCTGTTCTCAATCAGGGTTCCTGCTTCCGGGTTATCTTGCCTCAGTCACTGGAAACGACTGCTGAGAGCGACGATGAAGGGAGTGGTGAATTGCAGATACCGGTGGACTCTGGTTCGATCCTTGTGATTGATGATGACAAGGCGGTATGCAATGTTGTGGATCGCGTATTGAAACGGTTTGGGTTTTCGGTGCTGACCGCGTATTCAGGGAGTGAAGGCGTTGAAGTTTATGTAAAACACCGTGGCGAGATCAGCGCGGTACTCCTGGACATGACCATGCCGGGATTAAGTGGCGTGGAGACTTTTGAACTGCTCAGGGAGAAGGAAATTGACATTCCGGTGATTCTGACCAGTGGCCTGAGTGAGACGGATATTTCAGAACAGATGCAGGGGTCCGAGATCGTCCATTTCCTGAAAAAACCCTACAAACCTCAAAAACTGGTGAACGTAATCAGTAAAGCACTGATCCGGCAACAGATTCAGGACGATGCCTCCAACCTGTAAGTCGAGTCATATCTTGTCAGACCGGGAATAGCACGTTATCCAAAAATAATCCGTACGCGCGCTGGCGTGCCTGACCTGGATCACCTGTCAATTCAAGATGGATCAGTCCGTACTTTCAGCTGAGCAAGAGCTGCTGTATTTGCTCTGCATAACGGTTGAAGACAAACGCCAGCAGCAGAAACAGCCCCCCGACCAAATCGCTTCTGCCAAAATGATCTGCTCTGCCGTGTGAGCGGACAAATTCGAAGATGGCGCCGGTAGGACAGCCATAGTGACAGTAAGCCTGTGGGACAAACAGGGACGCGACAAGTCCCACGACAGCGATGATGATCGAAGCGATTCCTGCGGATGTGAGCAGATAGGCATCGAAGGCTTCCAGTTCCGCCAGATCGATGGGGATTCTTAAGAAAATAATAGTGAGGATCAGTCCGATCAATAACGGGGGGATCCAGCGAAGCGCGCGTTTGATATCCGGTCTGATTTTCCACTTTGATCGCGGAGAAATCACTTTGCCCAGAAATTCCTGGGCGGTGCCATGCGGGCAGATGCTCTGGCAATAAACATTGCGACGGGTAGTCCAGGGGATCAGCACGGCAACGGCTGCCAGCGCAACCAGGCCGGAGACCGTTCTCCAGGGGACGGCGTAGCGGGCCCAGCCGGCAAACAGTGATTCCGCCAGCAAATCTCCCGTCCAGAAGCCGAGGTAAAGCATGGCGGTGAGCTTGTACAGCTTTCGCAACCAGTGAATCCGCTTGAGGCGCGTAAATGTGATCAGGCACGCGCCGATACAAAAGGCAATGATAGCCGCGTCTTTTGCCCGGATCTGAAAAGGGGGATCTGCCTGCGTTTTCTGTTCTGAGAAACGGATCCGATGCGCGATGGCATGGGCGATCCCCATACTGGTCATGGTGGCGCCGGAAACGCCTTCGATCTCTCCTGACCGAAGATCAACGTCTACGATTTCATGCCAGCCGTAATCTTTCCAGAGATTCATCCAGTACTTATTCTGGCGGATATCGTTCACGTGAGAGGTGGTGTCACCACTGCTGCGAATTGAAATGCCGACAATACGGTCTGTCTGAGGCGTAAAAACGATCAATGTGTCAGAAGGACCACAGTAACCGATAATGTCATCAGAGACAGGGGAAGTGCGGATGGCATAGCCAATGGTCTCCTGGTCCTGGTTCAGAACAAATAGTCCCCTGCGTTCGGAGTGATCGACCTGAAGCGATGCTGCGGAGGGGAGCAGCTTTTGGACTTCCTGCAGTTCGATGGGGGCCTTGCCCTGTACGCGCAGCCGCACAAAGTAGTCCCTGATGAGACAGATGATGAGAACCAGGACGGCGATGCGGTACAGCTTGAGCAAAAGTGACTTGAAGTGACTGGCGCGCCGTTTTGGTCGGGAAGGCTTCACGGTTTGCGGTAAGTCTGTCATCCTGTTCTCATCGACTCAGGCAATCTGCTTTGCCTGAGTCGTTTATTCTCTGGTGTTGATTTCAAGCGATGGTGCAACGTGTGTCTGATCTCAGAGAACGCGCTCAGTCAGCGGGCAGAACCTGGATCGCATCGGCGTGCACATTCCCGTCCACACCCTCATTGGACATGACGACTTCAATCTGTTGACCTTTCTCAAATTCAAAGGTACCGAGAGAAACAAAGCCGTTCTTCAATGGTGGTTTGATTCTCTGATTGATTTTCACCGTCTGTGATTCCTGAGCGGAGCGAATCGTGACGGGGGTATTCGTCGCGCGGTTTTCATGATGTCCATATGCCAGGCGGACTTCATACTTGCCCGTTTTATCAACCTGGAATTTAAAGCGGATCTCTGCTTTTTTACCCCTGCCATGATAGACATAGTGGTTGCCGATAAAGCCTTTCAGGCCTTCTCCTTTAGTCCATGTTCCCACGAACTCGACGTTGTCGTTTTCATCGTCGATGACCAGTCCCGGGAGTGTGGTCGGGTCGATATAGGCATCAATGACAGGAGGCAGTTCTTTAGAGTCTTTCGAGATATAGAACTGGCCATCAATCGTATCGCGGCGTTCGACCCCTTTACGGGCCATCAGTTTTTCGAGGTCCTGATAGTAGTCCGTGTAGACATCGCGGGGGCTGCAGTCTTTTTCCGTGCAGACCGCTGCCGCCTTCCCGACGACTTCGCCCATCATGCCCCCGGTTTTCATGACGCGCACGGTTCCGAGCGCTTCATGGGTCACACTGATACAGCGACCTGCCATAAACAGGTTCGGGATATTGCGTGAGTAAAAACAGCGATAGGGAACCGGGTACCCGAATCTGCGGTCCACGCGACTGTCAAACACAGCCTGTGAAATAAAGGGATCTTCCGGGTACTTCTGCATATATTGTTTTTTGGGATAGTGCAAATCGATAGACCACGTACTGGGAACGCATCCATCGGGAAACTCGATTTTATTCACGATATCTTTCTTGCGGAGAATGACATCGCCGCGGAGCATGCGTGATTCACGTGGCCCGCCGATGAAAGCCATCCAGGTTAATTCCGCGTTGGCATGTTTGTCCTTGCCTCCCTTGTTTTTCATGGCATTCCAGGCGCCATAGACGGCGCGGAAATTCCAGTCTCGCATGGATTCCAGATCTTTGATCGGATCTTTGTCGAATCCGCTTTCCCAGAACCATTCGCCATGAAAACGTTTGGGGTAGGGGAAGTCTTCCATATTCAGGTTAAGTGCCCAGCTGACATCCGGAAAAGACTTTTCCGTTTCTGCTTCTTTCCACGTCCACATGTTACTCATGCCCATGTGGCCTTTTTCATGTGTGTAATAGTCAGCGCCGGCCAGGTAACCGATTTCGCCATGCCCGGTGCAGTCTGCGAAGAGAGAACCGAGAAATTCCGTCCGTTTGCTGGATTTGGTATTGAAGGCGGTTACGCTCTGAATGGCCTGGCCCTCTTTTTTCACAGCATAAGCACGCGTGTTGAGGAACAGGTCAATATTTTTTTCGGCTCGGACCACATCTTCTTTTAATTTGTCGCCGTACTCTTCATATGTGCCGGGAGAGGCAGCAGCGGAATCGGCAAATTCTGCGATGATCTCGCCGATATGAGGATATTTTCCGCGACGCACGAGCCCCTGGGCCCAGACACGGACTTCCGAACTGCCGTTGCCTCCCAGGACCGGGCGGTCCTGAATCAATGCGACCTGGCAGCCCATGCGCGCTGCGGAGATGGCAGCCCCCATGCCTGAATATCCACCGCCGACCACGACCAGATCATAGTTCTTTGTTTTTTCCGGCTGATCCGGCAGACCGAGCATGCCTTTGCGCCACTGATCCATCGGTGACAGATCGTTGGGTGGCTGATAGCTGAGGTCTTTCGTAAACAGAATGGCGTCGCAGCGACCTTCGAAGCCTGTCAGGTCATGCAGTGCCAGTTTTGCTTCCGGTTTTGTAATCTCGACAGTACCTCCGTCATGCCAGAACCATTTGTCGCTTTTGGTACCGAACGTTTCTTCTAACGGTTTCCCATCAAGCAGGAGTTGAAACCGTCCGGGTGCCCCGGTGGCTTTCCAGGGAGCGACCCAGTCTTTGGTACGGACGTGAACACGGTATTTTCCAGTTGAAGGAAACTGGACCGTCGTTTCGGCATCTGCAACCGGTTGCCCCAGTCCATGCGCCAGCAGGTAAGGAGAGCCCATGATGTTGATGAACTGCGTATCCAGTTTCCAGCCACCATGCTGGTCAAAACTTTCTGCTTCCACCAGAACGCCTTCGACAGGCGGAGCAGCAGCCGCGTATTCGACTGTGAACAGGGTGATCGCAAGTACTGCGAATAAAGAGAGAGTTTTAACCGGGTAGCGCATTCTCACAGACTCCTGACATTGATTGGTTGAGTGTTCATCTCACTCATCTCAAAAACTGATTCGATCCGAAATCGACTTCTGGTCCGATTATAAGCCCGTCATCGAATCAATTGCAAACAGGAGGTCGTGGGAAATACGTCAGAGAGCTGTTAAATAATGTTCCTAATTATTGGCATGTTCACCCAGAAACTGTAAAAGCTGGGCATCAGAGACTTCTGCCGGGTTGGAGAGCGATTTTCCCTGTAACGCAGCGGGCAGTGCAGGTCGCTGAAAATGGACATAGTCAAATCCGGCGACCAGGTCCGGGCGACCGTTTCGAATGACCTGTGTATTCTGTTGAGGTGGTTTCAAGCGCGATGCCGTTGAGTAGTCTGTATAAACTGTGAGCCCCACCTGCAACTGTTCGGGCATGTCAGTGCGGCGGTAGCGCTGGTGGATATTCCAGGTTCCCTCGGGTGTTTTTTTCAGCAGGATGAATTCATTTCCAATCCGGGCGATCTGGATCATGGCAGCGGGTGTTCCCGCATCTGTCACTGCGAGGGTTGAGCGACTGTTGACAGTGGTTTTGACTTCAAACTGAAATGAGCCGGGACGATTCGCAGCGCCGAGGGAGAGAAAGATATAGTTCTCACCACCCGGTTTCCATGTTTGAGGAGTGACGTCTCGTGGAGTACGAATCATAAGACCTGCCAGGGAAAAATTACTGCGCGGTGCCCCATCGCCTCCACGACGCGCGACGCGAATGTTCGAAGTGACTACAAAATCTCCCTTGATTTCTTTGTAGACCAGAACTCCCCGATAGTCCATGTACCAGGTACTGCTGTAGGGAACCATCACCATCCATCCCGGTTTCGTTTTGGCGATGTCAAACTGTTCGAGCTGGTCGGCTTTACTCTGCTCCGTCTCAAAAATGCGCGACCACTGTTTCAGGGTTGAGGCATCATCAAATTCATCGCTCAATCCTTTGAGATCGTCCCGCGGATTACCGGTTTGCTGTGCTTCGACAGGAACGGCCATCAGGAAACTGACTGCCAGTGTCGTACACATGAAAAGGCAGTCTCTGAATCGAATTACGGGCATGGGGAACATATTCTCTTTCCTGGAAGAAGTCGGATGATGTACGCAGTTCAATGTTTTTCTGATCTGTTCAGACGGTGATTGCAATAAATTCGTCAGAGAATGTGAAGATGCGACAAAAAATATGCAAATAATATACTTTGAGTGAAAAGTGACCGAAGCTGTTGAATGCCTGGACTCTACGATATAATGATGGGCTGAATTTCAGTCAGCTGTTTCAGGAAAGCATGTCTCAATGTCTGCCATTGAAGAAACCGTCACACAGTGGATCGATCAGCTTAAATCAGGGGACACCCAGGCTGCGCAGAGGTTGTGGGAATCGTATTTCCTGGAGATGGTGGAAGTCGCGCGAAAAAAATTACAGGGTGCCCCGCGGGCAATGGCGGATGAAGAAGATGTGGCACTGAGTGCTTTTAAAAGTTTCTGTCTGGGGGCGCAGAATGGCCGGTTTTCACAGATCACGGATCGACAGAATTTATGGCCGCTCCTGGTGGCGATTACCTCGCATAAGTCAATCGATCTGATTCGACTGGAAAACAGACAGAAACGCGGCGGGAGCGGCAAAAGCGACGGGATCGGGACGACAAAGAAGCAAACGTCCATTCAGGTTGATTTTGAAGAGATCATCCAGCAGCAACCCTCGCCGGAATTTGCGGTTCAGATGGCTGAAGAACTGGAACGGCTGTTGAATTTATTGGATAAAACAGGCGATTCCGCCTTAAGACAGGTTGCATTGGCCAAAATGGAAGGGGAAACTACTACTGAAATTGCGCAGAATCAAGGTTGCGCCCGCCGAACCGTTGAACGAAAAATTCAGTTGATTACCAGACTGTGGCAAGAGGATTGCAATTTGTGAAATCGCGAAATGAAACAGATTTCGAACAGCTTCCTTCAGACCTGATGCTGAGAATCAATCAACTGTGTGATCAATACGAAACAGAGTTGAAGCTCGGGGAACTTCCTTCGATTGACGACTATCTGGAACACGTGGCCTTGGAATACCGCGAAGTCATTCTCAGAGAATTAATTCCTCTGGAAATTGAGCATCGCTGCCAACGGGGTGAAGCACCGCAGTCGGATGATTATCTGGAACTGTTTCCCGGTCTCGATGCGAACTGGCTCTCAAGTGTGCTGGAAACGACGCAGGCAAATCAGTTCATCGCAGCCACTCCACCTGCCTACTCCCGGAATCAAAGCACTCCCGATCCGCTCTCGCTGGAACAATGTCAGCAGCGGATTGTTGAAGAAGGCATTCTTTCGCAAGGAGAACTGACGGAACTGCAGGCCTCAGCAGAGGCAGGGCACTCCTGTCAGACATCGGAAGATCTGACGGCATTGCTTGTGCAGTCCGGAAAAATGACAGCTTACCAGTCTGATGTCTTATTGTCGGGCGAAGAACGACGGTTATTAATTGCCGACTACCTGATCCTGGAGCCGATTGGCTCGAGGGGAATGGGAACTGTTTACAAGGCGATGCACCGCCGGATGAAACGTATTGTCGCATTGAAAGTGATTCGCTCCGACCTGCAGAATATTCCCGATCGCCTGAAACGTTTTGAACGTGAAGTTCAGACCGCGGCCCGCCTTTCACATCCTCATATTGTGACAGCCTACGATGCCGGTGAAGATCAGGGCATCCATTACCTGATCTGTGAATACATCGATGGTGAGAGTCTGTCGCAACTGGTGCGTGATTCCGGACCGCTTGACTTTTCCGATGCATTGAACTGCATTCTGCAGGTAGCACAGGGCTTGGAGTATGCGCATCGCCAGGGAGTCATTCATCGTGACATTAAACCCGCCAATATCCTGGTTGATGACCAGGGGGATCTGAAAATTCTGGATATGGGTCTGGCCCGTCTGCAGCAGCCGACAGAGGATGTGCTGGGAACAGACGCCCCTACCGAATTGACGACCAGTCAGTTCTTTATGGGCACGATCGATTATATGGCTCCCGAGCAGGCACGGAATACGAAGCAGGCAGACCATCGTTCAGACATTTACAGCCTGGGGTGCACCTTCTATTTCCTGCTGACGGCGCAGCCGGTCTACCGGGGAGAAACGACAGTCGAACGCATCCTGGCGCACCGGGAAGAACCGGTTCCCCGCCTGTCGGAACGGCTGAGCCAGGTGCCTCAGGAATTCGATCCCATTTTCGAAAAGATGCTGGCAAAATCCCCCGCTGATCGATATCAGAACGCCAGCGAACTGATTTGCGATCTGGAACGCTTCTCTTCAGACTTTGATGATCAGACGCTGGTGGTGCCGCAAAAGGAAATCTCACTTCCCGAGTCAAACAAAGCCAGCTGGGCGAATGCACCCACCACGGTTCAACCAGCGGTTTCCGAGATGACGATGCTGGCGAGTACCTCTCAGCAGGCAACGGTATCGTCTGGTCACTTTCCCCGTCGCAGTCTGCTCTGGGGAGGGCTGGCTGTCGCTGCTGCGATTCTGATTGGTGCGTTTTCCTGGAAACCGGATGTCACAGATCGTTCGCTTGCCGATTCTGAAAGCGCAGCAGATTCATCGAAGGGAAATTCGTCTGATCCGACTGTGGCTCCCCTGCAGCAGACTTACGCCGCCGACAGGAATCTGCCGGTCCGGCTGGAAGTTCCCCTGGGTAATGGCACCTCAGCAGTTGAACTGGAACTGACGTTGATTCCTCCTGGTGAGTTTCTGATGGGAGATCGCACTGCTGCTTCTGCCGATTCCGATGCACCGGGACACCAGGTGAGACTCACCCGACCTTATTATATGGGTGCAACAGAGGTGACCAATCAGCAGTTTCGGGAATTTGTGAATGCGACCAAATATCAGACCGATGCAGAGCGGAGTGGCGGATATGGAATGACGGGTGGCAGCTGGGTGAAGACCATGGACTACTCCTGGAAAAATCTGGGCGACTTACCAGTCCAGGATTTGGCGCCGGCTGTCAGTATCAGCTGGAATGACGCGACGGCATTCTGTGAGTGGCTTTCCGATCAAACCGGCGATCGATATCGTCTCCCCACAGAAGCCGAGTGGGAATATGCATGCCGGGCCGGATCGGAGACTGCCTGGTTTTTTGGAGATCAATCTGACGAGATGGATCAGTATGCCTGGTTTCTGAATAATTCCGGCGGTCGGGTTTATCCTGTCAAACAGAAACGTCCCAATGCCTTTGGCCTGTATGACATCTATGGGAATGAATGGGAATGGTGTCAGGATTATTACAGCCCGGGTTACTATTCCGTTTCTCCCGTGGAAAACCCTATGGGACCCTCGACTGGGCAGGAACGTGTTCGACGGGGAGGGGGATTTCAGCAGCCGGCGGCTCAGCTGACGTCCTATGTTCGCGGACATGGAGTGCCGGAAACACCTTCGCGCGGGGCATTTCGGGTCGTGCGTGAAGTGCCGCTCGACTGATGACTGGAATGTGAACTGAGCCTGGGGAATGCCTGGTGCGGGATGTTCATCTGCGGGTAATCTGGTGATATCGATTAGAATCGATTGTGCGCAGAATCAGCGTGATCATGAAGCTGGTCGTCGTATGATCTGAGGCAACGTATCATCGAAAATCGTCAAACAGGGATGTCGCTTGATGAATGTGCTGTTAAATAATTCATGCCGGAGAAGTGGATTTTCTTCAGAGGCGCGGGGGCGTCAAGGGGGAGTGAAAAAAATCGTGTGGCGATACGTGATGACATGTGTTGGTGCCGGGACGAACACGTGTTACACCGGGGCGATAGTGAGGCGAAGTGTGTCGATCCACAGAGTGCATTTGAGCAGAGTTTTGATAAATCACTCTGGCACCAGCGGGTTTTATAGTGCAGATGTGCTGACTGATTCCTCTAAAGCAGGTGAAGAAATACTGCATTACGCGCGCGACACGATTTGATGCTTATTTTGTTTCGCGGCATGGCGGTGTCAAGTCGAATTTATTCAGTGAAAAGATGGCTGATTAACTGACGGCTTTCCCGTAATACTTCGCCAGATGCTGTTTGTATTCATCGATTGAAGTGGGGATATCCGCAGCATCCAGTTTGCCTGTCTCCACCAGGCAATCAGCGAGCGCCTGCAGGGTGTAGGCCGGCAGGGTTTCGTCGAAGATCAGCATCAGGCGACGTTCGACGAGGTCGCCGATGGTCTCAACCCATTCGTTCTGAATGGTCCAGAGTACGTACTGGCGAGGAATATTGGTTCCGGGAAGCAACTCGGAAGAAAACTCGGGGATGGATTCCAGGATTTCTTCGATCATGGTGCCCTGCAGATCCCAGAGGATTTGAATGCTTACCAGCGGCAGTTGAAACTTCTCTGCGAGGCGTTCCTGTTCCGCTTTGAGGATATCGGGTGTTAACGGGTAGTGCTCTGCGCCGGGGATCAGACGGGTTTTCGATTCGGAATGATAACTTTTTCCCAGTTTCTTCAAGATGCGATCAGTCACGTTTTCGGCAAAGGCCCGCCACGAGGTGAGTTTGCCTCCCACCAGGGTGACAATCCAGCCAGCAGGGCCTTCAAATTCCTGAATTGAGTGATCGCGCGAAATGGATGCGGCTTTGCCCTCGGGTTGATAAGGCAGGGGACGGACACCGCTGTAATGCAGGTTGATATCATCATGCGTGAGCTTCACCTGCGGGAAAACCATGTTGACCATGCCGACGAGGTAGTCTAATTCTTCGGGACTGGCAGTGACATCGAGCGGGTTGCCTTCCACGCGGACATCGGTCGTGCCAATCAGGGTGCAGTTGCCAAACGGGAGGATGAAGACCAGGCGACCGTCGCTGGCTTCGGAGTAAATGGCCTGTTCGCCTAAAGCGTCCCGGAGACTCTGATTGAAGGTGATGATGTGGCTGCCTTTGGTGCCCCCCATCAGGCGGGGAGAAGTGACGTCAATCTGTTCGAGCGTCAGATCGCCGCAGGCCCCGGAAGCGTTGATGATGACTTTCGGGACAAACAGTTCGTGATGAAGGCTGGGATGCCGCAGCGAATTCAGCTGGGCATTTCTGTTTTTGAGGGAGAGCCGATGATAGGTTAAAAGTTCAAAGTCGAGACCTTTCTGCCGGGCAATATTCTGGCAGTCATGCAGTAATGCGACCACGAAACGTTCGGGAAAACGCATCTGGGCATCAGAATAGCAGGCGAGCCAGCGGAATTTCTGCCTGTTGATATCGGGCAAGCCGGGTTCACCTGCATCGTGAACCGAATGCCGGGGGAGCTTGCCTTTGGAGGCAAACCAGTCGTACATGTTCAGTCCCATGTCGACGAGATACATGCCCCGCTCAGATGAGAAAGAGAACCGGGTGGTGAGCCAGTGCGCGCCGGGAACCCGAAAGCCACTGAGAAATCGGAGACCGGACGACATGACGCCCGTCGCGCGATGCGCCAGCGGGATGGCGAACCTCAGCGGTTTCACGAAGTGCGGCGCCAGATCCAGGAGAATCCCGCGTTCGTGAACGGATTCTTTCACCAGGGAAAAATCACCATATTCCAGGTAGCGCAGGCCGCCATGAACCAGTCGGGAGGATTTGGATGTGGCTCCCTGTGACAGATCCCCCTGGTCAATCATGCAGACCGGAATCCCGTTCAACAGCAGTTCCCGGGCAATCGCGACGCCGTTGATGCCTGCTCCCAGTATGAGTACTCGCTCTGTCTGATTCATAAAAAATCCATGTGTTGAATTACGTGGCAGGCTTGAATTCCATCAACAGCCGATGTTCATGGGGGCGATAATAACCTTCGATTTTCTCTCTGACCTGGAAACCAAAGCTTTCATACAGCTTTACCGCAGGCGTATTTTCGGGGTTTACTGTGAGTAATACCACCTTCGCTGCCTGTTGCAGCGCCTGTTTCATCAAAGCAGAGCCGATTCCCTGTCCCCGGAAATCGGCATGCACCATGATTTTATGCAGAAAGATTTCCTCGGTATTCGTCGGAAACATCAACAATACACCGGCGAGTGTCGGTGAGTTATTTTCAGGGGCAGAAACTGCTATGAGAACAGTTGCATACTCACACCAGAGTCTCCAGGCATGTTCGCCATCGGGAATGTAGGTATCCGGTTCCAGCGGCCAGGCGATCCGATCCAAGGCTGCAATTTCCAGAAAATCATTGGCCTGAGCCTGCTTGATTTGATAGTCCACGAAAACCTTTCAGAGTCAATTCTTATCTGCGATGCTGTCAAAAAAGATCATGAAGAGTATTGTACGAAGTCCCTCTAACTGTTTCGATCATGATTGAACAGAAATCGGACTTGCTGTAAAAGATTACTTTTCTGAATTGAAAAAGTTCCTGGCGCCGCATTCCCCAAACTGATTATATATCGGCTGAATCGACCCCCTATGGCTAAATCTTCTATCCCTCACGTCGCTTTACTGATTGAAACGTCTCGCTCACATGGCCGGGGACTGTTGAACGGCATTCGCCAATATATCACTGAAAAGGAGGAATGGTCAGTCTTCGTAATGCCTCGTTCGTTGGATTCCCAGGTACCGGGATGGATTTCCCGCTGGAAAGGGGACGGGATTTTAAGTCGCACAACCAGCCAGGAGATGGCAGATGCCATTACCGCGTCCGGCATTCCTACGATCGAGCTGCGTTCGACAAAGCTGCAACATTCGTTTCCCTTTCTGGGAATCGATAACCGCGCGATGGGACGCATGGTGGCAGAACATTTTCTGGAACGGGGCATTCGTCACTTTGGAGTTTACGAAATCGGTTGTGAAGTTTACTTCGAAGAACGCCGTGATAACTACATTCAGACCATTCAAAATGCCGGCTACGAAGTGAGCGTGTTTTCGGCTCCCGAAGATTCCGAAGTGCCCCGCGAATGGGAAAAACATCAGGAGCAGATGGTCAAATGGGTTCTCGGTTTGCCCAAGCCGGTCGGGATTATGGCATGTACCGATCAGTTGGGGTTCTGGCTGCTGGATGCCTGTGACCGGGCAGGGATCTCGGTTCCCGATGAAGTGGCCGTCGTCGGTGCCGAGAATGACGACATTCTCTGTATGATGGCCCGACCTCCGCTTTCGAGTGTCGCTTATAATTCGACGCGCATCGGCTATGAGGCAGCAGCGCTGCTGAGTCGCATGATGAAAGGGGAAGCAGCTCCCGAGGAGCCGTATCTGCTCAATCCACTGGGAATTGTCACGCGGCAGTCATCCGATGTGGTCGCCGTGGATGATCCTGAACTGGCGCTGGCGTTACGCTTCATTCGCGAAAATGCCTGCAAGGGGATTCAGGTTTCCGATATCCTGAAAGCGGTTCCCATGTCGCGCACTGCGCTGGAACGTCAGATGAAATCGGCGATTGGCCGGTCTCCCAAAGCGGAGATCATCCGGACTCAGATGGAACGGGCCAAGGAACTGCTGGCTTCGACCGATTTATCTCTCTCGCAGATTACACAGCGGATCGGTTTTCGCCATTCGCAGCACTTTAGTACACTCTTTAAAGAGAAAACAGGTGAGACTCCCGGAGAGTTTCGAGCGAAAATGCATTGATCAGACCTGGAGAGTGGTCGTTCCAGAAAAAGCCTGAAAACAGAAGTATTCTGCGATTTCAGGTCTTATAATGTACGCAAAACCTGAGAATGTTTATGAAATTCCGTAATGACCGGTCTGGATTCCCCTGTAGAATGGATTCCAATTCAATGCTTGAATTTTACGTAGAAGGAATGTTTTGAATGAACAAAGTGCTAATCATCGTTGGTGATGCAACTGAGACTGTCGACACACTTTATCCCTACTATCGCCTGATTGAAGGGGGCTACGAGCCCGTTGTTGCCGCACCTGAAAAACGTCTGTATCAGATGGTGCTCCACGAAGTGAAACCGGGCTGGACGATTACCAAGGAGTGGGAAGGTTATACGATTCAGGCAGATATTGCCTTTAAAGATATCAAAGAGGAAGAGTACCTGGGAATCTTTTTCAGCGGCGGCCGTGCTCCCGAGTACATTCGCGAGGATGAAGACCTGATCCGCATCACTCAGCACTTCTTTGAGAAGAATAAACCCATTGCTTCCGTATGTCATGGCGTAGAAATTCCAGCCCGCGCCGGTTGTGTAAAAGGCCGTCGCATGGCGACCGTTCCCAAATGCCAGTTTGATCTGGAAGTCTGTGGCGGCATTTTCGTGAATGAAGCCTGTGTGATTGACGGAAACATGGTCAGCGGGCGTACCTACCATGATCATGGTCAATACATCGGTCCCTGGATAAAAATGCTGGATGAGGCACGAAATCAATACTGATCAATTTTAAAAATCACTCGATACTCAGAGGAGACTGCGATGACTTCACAAAAACTTTCTCGTCGAACGTTTGTTAAAACAGCGGCTGCGGGGCTGCCCCTGGCTTGTCTGGCGCCGGGAGTTTTTGTGAATACGGCACGTGCCGCAGAGAAAGCCCGCAATCCGAATGAACGTCTGAAAATCGGTTCGATTGGAATGCGGTACCAGGGTTCGGTCATTGCAGACAAAGCTCAGCAGTATGGCGACATCGTAGCGATCGCCGACGTGGACCGGGAAATTGCAGAGAAAGCCCGCAAGCAGTTTGGCGGGAAAGCGACTCTGTTCGAAGATTATCGGGAGATGCTGGATAAGGCAGATATCGATGTCGTCACAATCGGTGCCCCCGATCACTGGCATACCAAAATGCTGATTGATGCCTGTCGAGCCGGCAAAGACGTCTATTGTGAAAAACCATTAACGCTGACTGTCGACGAAGGGAAAATCATCAACAAAGTCGTGGATGAGACCAAAGCCGTCGTTCAGGTTGGCACCTGGCAGAGAAGTGATCACCGTTTTCGCCAGGCGATCGAAATGATCAAGGATGGACGGATTGGTAACCTGCAGAAAATAACGGTCACTCTCAGTAAAAATAAAACGGGAGGGCCTTTCAAACCCGAACCGGTTCCCTCCGTTTTGAACTGGGATTTGTGGCAGGGGCAGACACCCGAAGTTCCCTACATCAAGGAACGCTGCCATTACACGTTCCGCTGGTGGTACGAGTATTCGGGAGGCCAGATGACCGACTGGGGCGCACATCATATCGATATCGCACAGTGGGGCGCCGGCATGCAGGATTCCGGACCTGTTGATATCGAAGGAACGGCAACGTTTCCGAATGTCGAGAACGGTTACAACGTGGCCCTCGATTACCATCTGAAAGCCCGCTATGCCAATGGGGTGGTTCTGGAAGTCAATGATAGCGGACGTACCGGAGTCATGTTTGAAGGGGACGAGGGACGCATCTTTGTGAACCGGGGCACCATTGCCGGAAAACCAGTCGAAGATCTGGCGAAGAATCCTTTGCCGCGGGAATCGTTTAATGTGTATGCCCATGATAATCTTTCGCGCCCCCCTCGTATGGGTAAACTGGATGCGATTGTAAATCACATGGGGAACTTCTTCGACTGTATCGAGACGCGGGCCACTCCGATTTCCAGCGTGCAGAACCAGCACCGTTCGGTCACGGTCTGCCACATCGGTAATATCTCACAGCGTCTGGGCCGTAAACTGACCTGGGATCCCCAACAGGAACAGTTCGTGGGTGACGCCGAAGCCAATGCCTGGCTCAAGCGCGAACAGCGTGCCGGCTATGAGATCAAAGATACTTAAAGTTCGTTGCTCATGTTGATCGTGATTGCTTAACCATTTCTTTTGAACTCAGGAGAAACGATGACTGTCTCGACCGGAATCATTACCGAGGAACATAAAAAACAGTTTCAGGAAGAAGGCTACTTCATTCTGGAACGGGCGATTTGCGAAGAGCATCTGCAGATTGTTCGCGATGCCTGCGATCATCTGATCGATCTGATGCATCAGGAGATGGATCGCCTGGGTACCGATCATATTCATATCAGCCATCGTGGCAAACGCTATCATATCGCGAAGAAATATGACCAGGCACCCCGGCTCGATGAATACGTATTCAGTGACCTGATGGCAGAGATCTGCAAAGCCACGATCGGTGATACAGCGTACCTGTTTTACGATCAGTATGTCGTCAAAGCAGCGGAAAAGGGAATCAAGTTTTCCTGGCATCAGGATTCCGGATACCTTGGTTTTCTGCATCGTCCCTATGTCACCGTGTGGGCTGCCGTGGATGATATGACGCTGGAAAACGGCACGGTTGACGTACTGCCCTATTCCACAGTAGGTATTCGCTCTCTGGTGGAACACATTTGTGACCCGGAAACCGGAGACAAAACGGGTTACTTCGGTAAAGAACCCGGTGTAACCGCAGTCGTCCCCGCAGGCAGTCTGGCCGTGTTCAGCTCGTTGACATTTCATCGCAGTGGCGCTAATACCACAGACAAAATGCGTCGAGCGTACGTGACGCAGTATTCTCCCGAACCGATTATCGATCCCGAGACTCAACAGCCGAAACATCTGGTCGTTCCCTTTCTGAAAGAGGGGGAAAAGGTCGTTTCGTAAACAGCATCCGATTCCACAGCAACAGAAAGATTCAGATTCATGAACGATCAGCTCAGTCGTCGCGATTTTAATAAACAGCTTCTGGGAACGGCCTGCTCGGCGGGTTTGCTCGGTACGGCATTCGGAGCCGGGACCGAAACTTCGCAGCAGCCGTTTCAACTGAACTATATTGTCGCGTCCTGTATGTATGGCACACTGCCTCTGGAAACGATTCTGCAGGAGACTCCGAAAACGGGGGCCGAATATATTGAGATCTGGGCCAAACGTCATGGGAATCAGCGCGAACAGATTGACGAACTGGGAGTGGAAAAAACAAAGCAGCTGTTGGATAAGTACAATGTCAAGCTGGGGAGCTTCACCTGTTTCAAATACGGCCTGTTTAACATGCAGGGCGAAATGGATCTGGTCAGTCAACTCGGCGGGGACATGGTGATCTGCAATAGTGGCGGTCCCAAAGGTTTAAAAGGGGCCGAGTTGAAATCCGCGATCAAAGCGTTTGCCGAAAAACTCAAACCACATATCGCTGCTGCCGAAGAAAAAGGGGTGATGATCGGACTGGAAAATCATGGCGGCGGCCTGATCAACGATCCGGACACACAACGCTGGCTGATGGAAATGCTGCCTGCCAAGAATTTCGGCATGGCGCTTGCACCCTATCATCTGGAGCAGGATCCGGAAATGATGGCGAAGCTGATTACCGACCTGGATGACCGGCTGTTGCACTTCCAGGCATGGCAGCATGGCATGGGCTGTATCAAGAAACTCCCGAAAGAACAGGAACTGCTGCAATTACCCGGACGCGGGGATTTGAACTTCGTTCCCCTGATGGCGGCACTCAAGAAGATCAACTACCAGGGACGGACCGAGATCTTCATGCATCCGGTACCGCGAGGCATTCCGATTCTACCCACGGCAGAGCAGGTAACCGCTGAGATTAACCGCTCGCGGGAATATCTGGAGCAGTGTCTGAAACAGGCGTGAAGTCACGGATGTCAAAGAGAGAAAAAGAACTCACCTTATGAATGTACAACGTCTTTGTCTGACTTCTCTATTGTTCATTATCTGTTGCCTGTTCTCTGATCGGGCGCAGTCTCTGCAGGCGAAAGAAAAATCCCGGCAGCCGAATATCATTCTGGTCATGACCGACGATCAGGGTTACTGGGATACGGAGATCGCCGGTAATCCAGACATCGAAACCCCGACGATCAAGCGGCTGGCAAGCCAGGGGGTTACCTTCACGCGTTTCTATGCGAATATGGTTTGCGCACCGACCCGGGCCGGGTTGATGACAGGGCGGCATTATCTGCGAACGGGTCTGTACAATACCCGCTTTGGGGGAGACACACTCGGACAGAGCGAAACGACGATTGCGCAAGTCCTGCAGAAAGCCGGTTACAAGACGGGACTGTTTGGGAAATGGCACCTGGGTCGGTATGCGCAGTATCAGCCGCATCGTCGAGGCTTCGATCATTTCTTCGGGCATTATCATGGGCACATTGAACGCTATACCAACCCCGATCAGGTAGTCGTTAACGGAGAGCCGGTCGAAACCCGAGGCTATGTGACCGATCTGTTTACCGATGCAGCCATCGATTTCATTCAGCGAAATCAGGAGCAGCCTTTCTTCTGTTACCTGGCGTACAATGCACCGCATTCTCCGTTCCTGCTCGATACATCTCATTTCGGACAGCCCGAAGGAGACAAGCTGATTGAAAAATATCTGGCGAAAGACCTGCCACTGCGGGAAGCACGAATCTACGCCATGATCGAACGCATCGATCAGAATCTGAATCGCTTACTGCAGACAGTACACGATTTGAAACTGGATGAGCAAACGGTAGTCATCTTCACCAGCGATAATGGGGGCGTGAGTCGGGGCTTCAAGGCCGGTCTGAAAGGGAGCAAAGCGAGTGCCTACGAAGGAGGGACCCGCGTTCCGTTTGTCGTTCGCTGGACAGACCATTTTCCGGCAGGCAAGACTACCGATGCCATGGTGGCGCAGACAGATCTGTTTCCCACGTTCTGTCAGCTGGCGGGAGTGCCAGTGCCCGGCGATCTCAAACTGGATGGGAAATCGGTCCTGTCCTTAATGGAGCAGGGGGAAGGCAAATCGCCACATCAATATCTGTATCACACCTGGGATCGCTACACGCCTAACCCGTTTCACCGCTGGTCAATTCATGGACCCCGTTTCAAACTGGTGGGTCATGACCCGCAGGGAAAAAAGAAAAAGGAGGGTGAACCCCAGGGGCAGCTTTATGATTTACAGGCGGATCCGGGTGAAACAAATAATGTGGCCAAACAGTATCCGGAGAAAGTCAGTGAATTACGTGGTGAGTTCCTCCGCTGGTTTCAGGATGTGACAGCCGGCCAGGTATATCAGCCGGCAGCGATTCCGGTCGGAGATGAGCAGGAACTGGAAGTGGAACTGCAGCCCAGTTGGGCTGTATTAAAGGGAGACGATCTGGAGTATTCCTTCGACGGCTATGACTGGGATACGATCGACAACTGGAAGTCGAATTCGGATACAGCGACCTGGCAGCTGGAAGTACAGAAACCAGGTCGTTACGCAGTGGAACTGAGCTATGGCTATCGAGCCGAACCCGAAGTGCCAGGCAAGCTGCAGATTGCAGTCGGGGATCAGAAACTTGAATGTGAACTGCCGATGAGTACGAGTCAGAATGTGTTTCTGAAAACAGACGTGGGGACACTGGACCTCAAACAGGGGAGGCAACTGTTGACGGTACGGGCAGTTCAACCTGAAGGAATCCAAGGTCTGCGTCTGAATTCCCTCTGGTTGAAATCATTGGAGTAGTGAAAGCAACAGTCCCGGTACCCGGTTCACAGTGATTTGCGAATTCGCTGAAAGCTTTCCTGGATTTCTTTTCCCACATTGAACAGGGCATCGGTCACACTGCCTGCGGATTCTTTCATCGCATCTTTGACTGGTTTGTAATCATCTTTCAGTTTATCCAGTCGGTCTGTTACCTGTCTCCATTCGTCTTTCGCTTCCTGTTTACCCAGATGGATTTTCAAAGCAAGTTCATCTCTCTGCTGCTCCAGGGCTCCGATCAGCTCTTCCATTCGATTGCGGTTGGTCATGGGGATGGTCCTTATTGTTGATTCAAATATTATGGTCACCGGAATAGTTATTTGCAGACGGTCAGTATTTACCATTTCATGCAGGAGAAAGCCGACGTCTGGCGCCTTCGCTCAAACCCAAAGTCTCACATTTACCATAGCGTCTCTCAATCAATAAATACTCGGTCCAAATGATCCTGGAGACGCTTTAGTCAGGCTGGGCTCAAACTATTATACCATTTCTCAATAGCTATCAACAGCTGTCAACTTGTAAGAATACTGTCGATTAACAGCAAACGTGGATTCGCGACTCCAGACCAGGCGACCGTGGCAAAGAGGTTTCGTGCAAGGCTCAGTCAATCAGGATCAATACATCCTGCAGTTCATTCTGGTCGTCTGTGGCGCGGGGCAGTGAAGTCGATGCCTGGTTGCCAATTTCCCGAATTGTTTCACAAAGCGAGGTGGTCGGATTTCCGGCATGCAGTCCTGATGTGAGCTTCTGACAGATCTGATCCAGGAACGGTTGTCCGAGTTTGTCAATCACCGACTGGTCGGCCAGTGCGACCGCCATATGCTCGAACAGGGAGATATAGATCAGGATCCCTGTTCCTCCTTCGGTATGATGGATGCGTTTGTCAAAAAAGACTTCCCGGGCGCGGGCCGCAACTTCGTCCTGCATCTGGATACGGGGTGTGAAAAGTCGTCTGAGCCAGCCTATCCGACTTCCGGCGATTGCTCCCAATATGAAGGCGATGGCCAGTAAGATCGCAGCCAGTATCATCTCGATCATCACAGGCAGGCCACCCCAGTCTCCTGGCTGTCCGCTGTTGCGAGGAAAGAAATACCAGAGGCAGAGTGCTGTAATGATAGTTACCCAGAGCCCCACAACATCTTCCGGTCGATCGTATCGCCCTGAGGAGGTCGCGATGACAGGCACGATTTCACAGGAGGTCTGCTTTTCAGCATCAATGACAGCCTGTTCTACCTGTTGCTGCTGCTCTTCGTTGAGATAGTTAAATGCGCTTTGCATGGATTTAGTCTTTTCGTAATTCGTAAGGCGGCGAGGAACTGCGAAGGAGAAAGAACGCGAACATTACCAGGAGCCGGTAGCACCGCCCCCACCGGAGAAACCACCGCCGAAGGAACCGCCACCAAAGCCTCCACCTCCACCACGATTATTGAGCATCTGATATAACAGGGTGCCAATGACTGCAAACAGGACTCCCCAGAACAACCAGGCCCAGCCACTGGATCCCCGGCGGATGAGCGAGACGACAGTGAAAATCACAAGGCCCACAGCAACAGCAATAATGACATAAGTCCAGGGAGAAACCGGTTTGGTCGGGAGTTCGAGTTTTCGGGCCATTTTATCGAGGGCTTCTACACCCGCGAGAATTCCCTGGTCAAACTGCCCCTGCTTGAAGTGGGGGATAATATATTCATCCATGATCTGACGGCATTGCTCGTCTTCGCGACGTCCCCAGCCAGCTCCCAGTTCGATGCGGGCCTTGCGATCATTTTTGGAAACGAGCAGCAGAATGCCGGTATTCCAGTCCTGGTCTCCCAGCTTGGCATGTCCGATCTGCCATTGATTAAACAGGATCGTGGCGAATGTCTCGATCCGCATGTCCGCACCGCCGTACTGGGCCATCGAGTCAATCGTGACCACGATGATGGGGGTTGCTTTGTCGGTGAGCAGCTTATCGCAGAGCTCTTTGATCTTTTTCGTGGTCGGCTCATCCAGCATCCCGGCGAGATCGCGTACAAATTCCCGATCTCCCGGCGGTTCCAGAGTCAGTTCCAGCGCGTGGGCTGAGGACAGCCTGCTGAAACCGACTAGAATAAGGACCAGACAGAAAACCGCTGATTTGCTGTTAAGGTGATGTATCACATTATCTCACTTGAAGTATAGACCGGGCAGAAGAGACAAATCTAAAGGCCAGTCTATGAATCTGAGCGGATAATTTCAATTCCACTTAAAGCCGCGGGCGCCTGTCTGGCGGATTCGTTTTCCGGGATCAGTTCGAGTCGCAGGTTGTCTTTGACTGAAATACCATCGAATTTCAGTGTCTGGGTGGGCTGTGTTGCCTGCGGATTGAAATCTTTCTGCACCACCTGTCCCTGCAGTTTGATCTCAAACAGAGGGGCTTCCTGCTGATTGTTGAAGGAAACCGGTTCCAGACCTGAGAACGAGAGTTCCACCGAATAGCTGGCAGGAGCATCCTTTTTGCCCAGCAAAGGAATCGTGCATTCTTTCAGTCCACGGGCCCAGGAAGTATAGACCCAGCCCGGCTCGGCATTTTTGACAGGGTGTGTGATTTCATTCAGGCTGTCGTAGCCTCCGCCTGCGTTGAATTCCGGTTGGATATCGAATTTGAAATCGAGTCCGGTTTCCCGACTCGGTTTCGGGCGGGGATAGGCCATCCAGACCGTACCATGGGCATCGCGTCGGTCACCGGGAGCTCCCATGTTTAATGCCATATGCTGGACAGGAGTCTTGGGGCCTACCGAACTGAAGATCGTCCAGTGGGTCCGTTCTTCGCGCGGTTCCAGCACAATGGTTGAAGAGATCGAAAACAGACAGACACAACCGGCACTGGATTCGGGGATCATCACCAGGCCGTTGGCGGGAATCGCATTGATCCAGCAGCCGGTCCGATGGCCGGCGAAGTGGCGGGTCCCGGCGTCTTTCTCCAGATCATAAAAACCCGTGTATCCGGAGCGGAACATCAACAGGTTTTCCGATGCCGATAACATGCCGCAGTGATGGCCTTCCCGCATGATGCTCCAGGGGACTTCCTGTCCGGTCAGCGGGTGTTTGCGCGTATGTTGAATGCCGGTGTAGAGATCGTAGGACCAGGGCTCTGCAATAATCTTGTCTCCGACGACAATCGGGCGATGTCGATAGTTGGCATCTTTCTTCCAGAGCAGAGATCCATCGCCGGCATTGAGGGCCACCAGTCGGCGGCGGGAAAAGTCACCGGCAATAAACTGTTTCCAGTAATGGCCGTTCGCGTTGGCGCCACAGAGCAGCAACACATTATTCTGATACAGCAGTGTCAGTTTGCCACCGCCGATGCCAATCTCACTGCAGTCGGTGACATCTACGGGCTGAGACCAGAGTTCTTTGCCGGTTTTGATGTCCAATGCAACAGCCAGCCGCAGGTCCTGTTTTTTGAGTCGATCTTCGGCGATTTCACGTTCTTTGCCCGTCAGTTCTTTCAGCTGTGACTTGTCCTGACGCAGAATCTCGGCGCGTTGTTCGCTTGTGATGGAACTGTCGATGAAGTAGGCCGCTTCCGGGCCGATGGCGATCGTGTGGTGGGCGATGTTTTTGCCTTGGTAGCTCCAGGCCGGTTTTCCGGTTTTGACATCGATGGCAAACAATGCATCTGTGGAGTCTTCCGTTTTGCGACCTCTGCGAACCTGCCGGGCTTCGAGTTCTTTTCGCGTGGTCGCCGTTCCGAAGATCAGACCATTCTGATAGGCAAGATAGCCCCATTCGTGTTTGCCGTCGTTAAGCTTTTCAGGCAGGGGGATTTTTGCCACTGTTTTTCCCGTAGCGGCATCGAGCTGATAGCAGCTTTCTTTCATCATGAAGAACAGACTGTCATCGCTGGCGACCAGGTTACCCGGGTTCTGGTTCTGGAATACACCGGTACGAATTGCCTGTGGATTTTCCCGTTCCCAGAGGAACAGACCATTATAGGCATCAAATGCCATGATCGTGCTTTCGCCCTGGATAAACAGTCTGCCGTTAATCGCAAGCGGGCCGACTGCACCTTCATGGCGATTGACCATTTTCTTTTCACCGGGATCCCCAAACCAGAGGACACCCAGTCCGCCGCGAACCCGCTGGTCTTTACTGCTGGCGGTGTTGCCAGGGTCACCGTATTGATGGGACCAGCTGCCCGCTCCGGGCAGAGCGCCCCGCACCAGCGTGGCGTAGCCTTGTCGATCGTTGATTTGGGAAGTCTCAGCCAGGCCGGTCTGCTTCAGCCAGTCCATGAGTTGGTTGTTCTCAACTTTATCAGCCTGAGATTGAGCAGGCCCGCCCAGGCAGATGGTACCACCCAGTGGTTTGACGTGCGAGGCAATATCTTTGGGGATACCCGGGATCTGGCCTGTTTTGAGTAATGTATCTGAGACAATCAGGTTTGCGAAGTAGCGAGAATAGGGGAGTGGAGAGAGTTCGGTCTGATGCACGGTCACGCGATGACCATAATAGCCAGTCTGGGCCAGCTTCTGCCGTGACTGTTTTACTTTTTCTGAGTCTGGTTCGATGCAGTAGATTTTGAGATTACTCTGACGGGCCAGCTCATACGCGAGACGGCCTTCTTCGCTGCCCAGCACCAGGCAGAATCCTTCCTTGACGTCGGTGCGTGCCAGAATATCCCGGGCTGCCTGCTGATAGACGGCGGTCATTTCATCTTCAGAGTAAGGAGAAGTTGTTGTGATAGTGTTGATTTGTGATGCTGGTTGATCCGACTTTGAACTCCCATAGCCGATGACTTCACCAGCTGAGGTGCTGACGACCAGTTGTCCGTCGGAAACAGCCAGTCCCCGTGCCTGTCCTTTGACTTTTAATGTTTCCAGAAGTTTTCCGGTGGCTTCATCAAGAATCAATACCTGGTCTTCACCCCCGGCGATGACTTTATCCCCGGCAACAATCAGCGAATCGCGGGCTGGAGCAGCGATTTCCCAGAGAACGCCAGCTTTTGCCAATGCTTTATTTTCTTCCTGCAGCGTTTTGATTTCCGCGCGTGCCTGTTCTGCTTTTTTCCCTTTCAGGCTGCGGAGTTTTTTAAACAGATCGTTAATCGTCATTTCATTTTTGTGCGCTTTCTGCGAACCCGCAGCGTGCTCTCCCCGATTGACTTTCAGGATAGACGATCCGGTGGCGAGGTAGGCAAACTCTCCCTGGACGGCCATTTGCTGCCCGGTGATCCAGGCAAAACCGACATCACCTTCAGCCTGAGTTAACGCCAGAATATGGTGTGCGCCCATGGAATAAATCTGGCCATCCGCAAGCAGGGCCTGGGTGCCTCCTACCACTCCACCAGCGGTGCTGCGCCAGCTGTAAGACCGTTTGTGTTCTTCCTCGCCGGTTTTCTTGTTGATCGCAGCAGGCAGGGATCGTCCTGAAGGGAAGAACAGGAATTCGTCATTGGCCAGAATATAACCCTGGGGAGAAAGTTCATTACGACCTGCTGAGGTCTGACTGAGATTATCAATCTTCCAGATGACTTTTCCGGTGGTGGCATCGACGGCGTAGAGATAAATATTTTCATGCGGGAAGATGCCGGCACCAAAGTAAGCGATGCCCTCATCGATCAGAACATTCGTCCGGACAGGCCAGCGTGAGACCATTTCGCCGCGGGCAATAATCATTTCTTCGTTCAGTCCGGCACGTAGCTTCCAGATTTCTTTTCCCGTTTTTGCGTCCAGGCAATACACGAAGCCATCATCGGAACCAAAATAGACTCGCGATTGACTGACGGTGGGGGAGAGTCGGATCGGGCCGCCTGTAAAATAAGACCAGAGCACTTTACCCGATTTCAGATCAACACAACGCATCTGGTGATCGACAGAAGACCCGAAGTAAGCTTGCCCGCCTGCGATGGCGACCTGTAAGGCGTCATCAAAATCAACGCGGGCTTCCAGATCGTGACCTTCCATCACCCGCTCACCCGGATCGGTCTGGCCCGTTTTTGGCGGACTGGGGGCGACATACTTCCAGGCAGGAGTCAATGGCAGTGAAATCGTATCTGTCGTAGAACCTGCCCGTTCCCGGTCTGCGAGATAAGTATTCCAGTCTTTCGCCTGGATCTCCCGGGACACAGATGTGAAAAGAACAGTCAGGCAGAAAAACAGCAGGGCGGGAAAAGCGAGGCGATGTTTCACTGAAATATCCTTGATTGGCTGGCGGTGATCGAACTTACCGAGTGGGTAAACGGGTCAAAATCTCAATAAAACATATAGAAGTCTGTTTATGCTATTGAGTATAGCCGGTTTGGTCTCGGAATCGCAAGTAGTTACAGAAAACAGAGTCATTGAATTGCAATGTTTCGGTCTGGGCTCTATTTTGGGGATCATTGTTAGCATCATAAGAGGGTTCTGTGAATCTTTGATGACTGACAGAATATCGTCAGGAATTCTGGTCGGCATTCAGAGCCCATGAACATAGAATGCGCGCGGAACACCAGCAGATCTGAGCCAGATTGAGCATTACAAAGGATATCAGGATGAAGACAAGAGTATTTCTTTCGCTGGCAGCAATCTGCCTGCTGACTGGATGTCCCGGTACAAGTACTCCTCCCGCAGATCCGGAGAAAACGGTCAGTTCAGAGACCAGTCAGCAGGCTCCCGCAGCGGAAAAACAACAGCCTGCAGCTGAGCCAGATTCACCGGAAGCAGTCAAGGCATTCAAAGAACTGGATGCCAAGCTGGGCCTGTCGGATGATGGTCGCATTTTGATACTGGATTTGAAAGGGACCAATGCGAAGGATGAGGATCTAAAACATCTGTCAGGTCTGCCTTCCCTGGAACGCCTGATACTCTGGGGCCCTAACTTTACTGATCTGGCGACAGAAGAAATTGGCAAGAAAAAGGGCCTGTGGTTTTTGAGCCTGGAAAGCACGACTGTGGGAGATGAGGGTGTCAAGAATCTGTCAGGCTTGAAAGACCTGCAGGTACTTTCACTCCGCGCCACGAATATTACCAATGACGCCTTGAAAGTGGTGGCTGAGTTCCCTGAACTGAAAGATCTGGATCTGCGATTCAATAAAGCGATCAACGATGAGGGAATGGCTCACATTAAAGACATGCAGAACCTGAAAGTGCTCAAAGTCCAGGCGACACAGGTGACAGACGATGGAATGCAGGATATTGCTGCTCTGCCGAATCTGCAGCGGTTGAATACGTGGGGCAGAAATATATCTGATAAGACTCTGGCGCTTCTGAAAGATAAAAATCTGGTTTCACTGGAACTGGATGATACGGAAATATCAGATGAAGGGATGAAGTATCTTAAAGACATGACGAACATGGAAGCCCTGCACCTGCGACGTGATTTTGTCGGCAACCCCGGGATTGAAAATATTCAGAACATGAAAAAGCTGCAGACACTTCACCTGCGGGATACGGTTGTTACCGACGAAGGCATGAAGTACCTTTCCGGCTTGACCGACCTGACGTACCTGGATCTGGATGAATCCATGATTGGTGATAAAGGACTGGAACAGATCAGGGATTTGAAGAAACTGACCCGGCTTGGTTTATGGGGCACGGAAACGACAGATGAAGGCTTGAAAGTCATCTCGGGGTTCACTGAACTGAATCGTTTGAACCTGGAGGGAACTCCGATTACCGACGAGGGTCTGAAGCATTTACTGCCTCTCAAAAAACTGGAATATCTGAATTTGAATAAGACGGAAATTACCGATGATGGTTTAAAGGAACTGGCGGCATTAAAAAACCTGAAAGAACTTCAATTGAGCTTCACCCAGGTTACGGATGACGGAGTCAAAGAGTTCGAAGCTGCCGTACCTGGCTGTCAGGTGAAGCGTTAAAAGGACTGGTAAAGGCTGATGAATCAGGATGCAAACAGACGCTCGCAGCGCGCGGTCCGGCAATTACTGGAAAGCTGGCAACGGTCGGGAGTCACGTATTTGAAGCAGTTTGAGCCTGTTGCTCAAAACTCTGACAGTCCAACTCCCCTTGTGGAACCACCGCATCACCTACCGGTTCAGGCAGATATCACTTCCACTCCCGAGCCGTCCATTCAACAACAGCCTCAAACAAGTGAAATGACTGAGGAGCCGATCCGGGAGTCGGATCAGGCTCGAAAGGAAATAAGTGTGCCTCGAACGACAAAATCGAAATTGAATAAAGGTGATCGCCAGGCGGAACTGGATATCATCGCTTCCCAGGTATCCAAGTGCACCCGATGTCCGGAACTGGCGGAGACGCGGACGCAAACGGTGTTTGGGGTAGGTAACCCTCGGGCAAAGATCATGTTCATCGGGGAAGCTCCCGGAGCAGATGAAGATAAACAGGGGGAACCCTTTGTCGGCCGCGCGGGGAAGTTGCTGGATAAGATTATCGAAGCATGTCAGATGAAACGCAGCGATATCTATATCGCGAATATTCTGCGGTGCCGTCCGCCGGGAAATCGGAATCCGACGGATCTCGAAGCATCGAACTGCCGCGGCTATCTGGATGCGCAGATTGAAATTGTAGACCCCGATTATATCGTCTGCTGGGGTTCTGTGGCGGCGAAGAATTTACTGCACTCGGATCTACCCATTGGCAAAATGCGGGGCGATTTTTACGAATATGGTCGTGCCAAAGTGGTGTGTACCTATCATCCTTCCTACCTGCTGCGGAATCCGTCAGCGAAGAAGAATGTCTGGGAGGATATGATCTACCTGTTTGCCGACATGGGCATTGATTTGAAAGCCCAGGACTGAGCTGCTTGTGTACCGTTATTTTCCGGAACTGGTGTTCAACTGCAGTCTATTAATCGAGGTTCCATACCGCGACAGATGCGGCGGGTTGATCGTCGATGCGGGGGAGTGAGCGACCTCGTTTTTCATCATGCCTGGTTCCGATGGCTGCTCAGGTTCTGCAATGGCATCGAGTGTCAGCATCACGCGAAACAGGTCGCGGCAGCTTAGTTTTCCTACCAGCTGACCATTTTCGGTGACGGCCATGCAGCTGTTCCGCCGATCTCGAAACAGGGGAGCAAGCTGGAGTGCGTCATCGTCTGGTGAGAGGGATTCAATCTGAACATACATGAGAGAATCGATGGGCGCTGCGAGGTGATTATGTGTCAGGTGGTATTTGAGAAGATCATATTCTGGCACAACTCCGATCAATCTTCGAAGCTCGTCTACCACATAGATTTCAGAAGCTTCCGCCTGAACCATCTGTTCTGCCGCTGCCTGAAGTGTTGTTCCCAGGCAAACGCTGACCGGATTAGCGGTCATCAAATCGCGAACTCGTACCTGCATCATGACTCCCCTGATTTATTTTCGTTTTGTTCGGTCAGGAACAGCAACGAATCACCAAAGAGACGGATGAACCACTTTTACCCAGATCGCTTCCCATTTGACCATAGTGTCTCTCAATCGATTATACTCGGCTCAAATGGCCTTGGAGACGCTACAGTAAAACTGGACACGGTCTAACAGAAAGATAAAAGAACTGGCCCGCTTGAGATCTCAACATTGGATAAGGTAATAACGTAATCCACTCTTGAGTCTATACTGAAAGAATAAGTTGCCCGCAGACAACATGATGCCTTTTTTCAACAGAAACTTCTGAAAATGTGACGATTCAATTTGCAGGAATACAGGTCATACAGATTGTAACGGTTGCTTTTTCTCTGCAGTTATTACGTATTACTGGCAGTCGAAGCAGCAATGGAATCTGTCGGAATCTTCCAGAAATGAAGAATTTCTTCTGCGACCTGCGCGACAACCTTCGGGCCCGTTGTGGCTTCAATGTGTCCCAGCGGATGGTGAACCAGTTTTGTATTCCATTGCCCGGCCAGCGCCTCAATTCGGAAAGAGGGAACAAACCGGTCGTAGTCGGCTACATGCAGATAGATGGCTGAACCCGGGAGTTTCGGTTTCCACTGGGGAATTCGCAGGGGCTGACAAATCTGTTCGAGTTGTTCTTCGCTGAGATCAGACTCCCGGATACCGCGTCGGATGGCGTTGACCACCGTGCCTCCCTCATCAAGTATGCGGAAGAGATCTACGGGCGGCGTGATCGCCATGACGAACTGGAGCTGTTCTATTAAGAGTGACGCCGTCAATGTCAGCCAGGCACCATGGCTGATCCCCACCAGGCCGACCTGATGCCCCTCTGATTGCAAATGCAGAATCAGGCTCCAGAGATCAAGAATGCCCTGCCGCGCCACCAAAAGTTGATGATCCAGATTTCCACCGGCGATTAATTGGCCGGGTCGGTAACCCGGGGGAGTTCGTCTATAGTTGAAGGGGCTGTCGAGCATGATCACATCAATGCCGTAAGGAGTGAGTCGCTTCGCCAGCCTGTTAAAGCTGCGCACCCCCAATTGCACAATGCCGTCGATCGCAACCACTGTGAATCGGGAATCTGAATTTGCAGCAGGCTGGGAGACTGTTGATTTCCAGTGCCGCCCTTTCACCAGATCATTCCCGGGGAAGCCGGTCTGGACTGGACTTGGGAACTGAAAGTCTTTCACTTCTGCCGCTGGAAAGATTGCCTGCGAAGCGGGTTCAAGATCTGGCTGGTATTCTAAACTTGCCGGTCCGGGAACCGGTGAAAAAAACGAAAGCAGTTCACCGCTGAGGAGACCGGGCGTCTCTTTGCCGGCATCCGAGATGATCAGGGAGCGCTTTTTATAATAGAAAAACCGGTGCAGCAGGTAGAAGCCTATGATTTCATCCAGGCAGATCGACCAGAGTTTACGTAACATCGACTTCACTTGATCTGTTGATCCTGGGTTATTCCGGTTTCTGTTTCAGCGCTTCCTGCAAGGCGGTTTCAATATCAGCTTGGGTAAATTGCTTGTCCGGATCTGCGAAGGAAAACTTTTTGATCAGCTTGCCGGTTCGATCGTAAATCCGATAATGAGGCAGGGCGCCGCCATCAATGTCAAACGTGTCCATGGGATCCTGATCGTCGGCTGCCGTGGCAAGAATATTGGTGAACTGGGCGTCTTCTTTTTCCAGAAACTTCAGGACTGCTTTTTGAGTCTCTGCGTCCGATTCATCCATGGAAACGGAAATGACACTGAGCCCCTGGTCGGCATACTTCTGATTCCATTCCACTGTGTGATGAAAATTTTTGACACAGGGAATACACCAGGTGGCCCAGAAATCGACCAGCACAACTTTGCCATTTTGCTTTGCCAGGATCTCCTTAAAGCCTTCGACATCGCTTAAGGTGAGCGTGATTTCTACCGTTTTTTCAGGCTTGATCTCAGCAGGATGAGATTCCGGTTGTGCCGGGGGCGTGGCAGTTTCTGTGGTCTCGCTGGGAGCACAGCTCCAGCAGGTCAGCATTAGTATCAAAACACCTGATGCGTGAAAACCGATCTTGGAGAAAGGAATATGATTGGGCATGTGGTCTGACATGATTCGTCCCTGAAACTGAATAGAGTGTTGTATTACCTGACATGATTTTAAACAATTATCTGATATGAATATAGTGTGAAGCCTGTTATCTTCAGTAAGATTATCATTCCGTTACGATTTATCAAATTCAAACGAAAGTGGGCATTTCTGATGGACAGCCTGAAGAAGATGGTGCTGATTCGGTCGCTGGTGCTGATGCTGGTATGCACTGCAGTGGGGAATCTCTGCCTGGGCAAAACACCGGCAATCTCGATGAAGATTGATCGCCTGGAAGATACAATGCTCCAGGAAGTCGCAGAGGGGGACTTCCGGATTATGGTCGCGGGGGAACCCCTGGATCGACTGACGGGCGCCGAATTTACAGCGCTGCGTGAACAGGAACTGAAACTTCAGAATCAGAAACAAAAGGATGCCGAGTCGGAACGTAAGCTGAATGCCTTGTTAATCGCCATGGCACGTATCGCGGATGAGCCCACTTTGATTTATCTGCATGAGCTGTTTGAATCCTATCCGGAACGGCGCAATGATGTCGCAGAGGCTATCAGCTGGTATGCAGCAGAAAATCAGAGGCGCGACGCCGACTGGCGGATTCTGGTTCGCTCGCTGAATGTTGTCGAGGGAGATCAGGCGAAAGCGGTGATGCGTGCCCTGGTTCGTTTTCGTCGCCGTTCTAACAAAGCCCAATGGATCCGGCAGGTGATCCTGATTGGCTTAGAACAGGACCCTGAGGGACAGCAGATCGCAGCCAGACTGTTAACTCATTGGACCGGCCAGCAGCTCCATAACGAAGGCGAATCAGCAAACCGGATCATGCAGCAGTGGCAGGAATGGTTTGCAGCAAAATACCCGGAAGAACTTCCCGCTGTTCTGCCTGTGGAACCTGCTGACAGTCGCTGGAAGTATCAAGACCTGCTGGCAGAACTTCAGCAGCAGAAAAAGTCCACGCTTGATTTGAAACTGGGAGCACAGGCATATGAAAAAGCGACCTGTATCAAATGTCATCGTTTCGGGAAGAAGGGAGAAGAAATCGGTCCCGATCTGACCTATGTCAGTCGACGGTTCCAGCAGAAAGAGGTTCTACTGAGTACCTTGTTTCCTTCCCATTTCGTTTCGGAGGAATATCCGACTTATACGATTGTGACTGCTGACGGTAAGACGTTTACAGGGATGATGGGGGCAGCGGGCCCGGATGAGATCATGTTGCTGACACCAGAAGGTAAGAAGCAGATGATCAAAAAACAGGAAGTGGAAGAGATTGTGCCCGTCAAAAAATCCGCGATGCCGGATGGCTTGTTGAATCTGCTGACCAAAGCAGAAGTGATTCAGTTAATCAGATATCTGGGAACTTTGCCTGAAGGCGCCTCAGACAAGTATCGACACAAGTTGCCTTAAACTGTCTGTGTTTTTACATGACCGGTGCAAATAATCGACACAGATTCTGCTTCAAGATCTCGAATTTGCTGCGACTGTTCCATTCGATGTGGGTGATCTTAATTGCGTTCAGGAAATCCTGCTCGACGGACTCCCGCAGGCGTTGTGCAAATTTTCGATCATAAAGTGCCATCCCGACTTCAAAGTTCAAAATCAGACTTCGGTAGTCAAAGTTGGGAGTGCCTACCAGGGACCAGCAGTCGTCAATGGTCAGGGTTTTCGAATGCAGAATTCCTTTGGTGTATTCAAAGATTTCGACACCCGAATCCAGCAGCGAATCGTAGTAAGAACGCCCTGCATGAATCGTTGCCGGATTGGCTGACTTACTTGAAAGCAACAGACGCACATGCACGCCCCGTCGCGCCGCTGATTCCAGTGCGGTTGTCAGTGATTCAGGGGGGACGAAGTAAGAAGTCGTCAGAACAATACTGTGGCGTGCTTCGTTGATGGCAGCGAACATCAGGGTCAAAAAGACATCGGCGTTCTTTTCCGGTCCGGAAAGCAGCGTCTGCGCAGTGACCGTTCCCGTGGGATTCGGAGAGGGATAATACTCCTGCTGGGTCAGTGCCTCGCCGGTAGCGAAGAACCAGTCTTCCGCGAAGACCTGCTGTAATTGTAAGGTTTCGGGACCTTCGACCTTGAGATGTGTGTCCCGCCAGAAGCCCAGGTCCTGGTTCAGCCCCAGGTATTCATCACCGATATTCATCCCGCCGGTAAATGCCATTTTACCATCCACGATGACAATTTTACGATGGTTGCGCAAGTTAATGGACCAGCGTTCGCGGATGGAAGCGCCTGGTAGAAACGGTGCGATTTGAATTCCGGCTTCCCGCATAGGCTTAAAAAAATTCTTACCTAAGCCGAAGGAACCCAGTCCATCGTACAGAAATCGAACTTCCACGCCGGCCCGCGCTTTTTCAATCAGCAGGTCACGGAGTAATGTTCCTGACTGATCGGGCTGCCAGATGTAATATTCCAGGTGCAATGAATGCTCGGCATTTAAAATGGCCTGTTTGATTAAACCAAGAGTCCGGTTGGTATCTGTCAGAAGTTCAACATGATTTCCAAAAGTAGGAACGGTATGACCGATATTCTGAGCCAACCGCATCAGATTCTGGTTGATGGGCAGATAGTCTTCACTGGAGAGCAACTGGTTTTGCACAATCTGAGGCAGTTTGGGGGCCAGTGACTGGTTTGCTTTCTCTTTGGAGAGCGATCTCCTCTGGACACGATTAATGCCAAAGAACAGGTATACAATTCCCCCGAGGCCGGGCAGAAGAATAATGGTGAGAATCCACGAGACCGTAGAGATCGTGTGGCGGTTCTTCTTTAAAAGTATGCTCGGAATCAAAGCCAGGGTAATCAGGTAGCCACAGAGCGATAAGGCTGCTGTAATCCAATCCATTGATCTGTCTCTTCGGCGCTTTCAATCTTGAGTCAGTGTGAAACAAATGCGGTTGCTGTCGGATTATGCAGGAAACTGATTATTTCTCATACCTCGGTCTCGCGCGGATCGTTTAAAATTATGAGAATTCCGGGAACTGGACTCAATTCTATTTCGTCAAACAGGCGTAACGTATTATGATCCCGTCTGAAATTCAAAAAGAATCCCATCTCAATATACAGGTTTTAACATGTTTTCGTTCAAAATCCTTCGCAGCACTTCAGCGACCGTCTGCTTGCTACTGTTAGCTACCCTGAGCGTTTATCTTTTTGCTGATGAGAAAAGTATCATGGAATCCCGTTCTCTGGCTCAAACTTACCAAAAACAGGGGAATTACCGGGATGCCTGGCAAATCTATCAGAAACTGGCTGTCCAGGCCAATAATCCTGATGCAGGTGTGGTCCATGATTTGCAACAGGGGATTGCCTGTCTGCAACAACTGAATCGAATCAGTGAAATGGATGAATTTCGTGAATCGGTCCTGAAAGTGCACGCGAATCAACCGCTGGTATTATGGAAGCTGGCTGAAAGTTATATTCAGGGGCCACACTACGGATACATTATTGATGGGGAATTCATTCGAGGACATCAGAGAGGCGGAAACCGTTTTATTAATACTCATGAACAGGACCGGTTGATTGCTCTGAAACTGATGAATCAGGCAATCGAAAAACTTAAAAATGGCGATGATGCGGAATTAGCATCAAATATTTACTTCGATACTGCTGAGTATTATCTGTCTGGCCGTGAGGGGCAAAATGCCTGGAAACTGCAGATTCTGACGGATCTGAATGAAACTCCTGATTTCGCAAGTGTTGGCGCTGAGCCCGGCAGTTTCTTTCGTGGAGGACCGAGTGGGGGACCCGAGGGAGCGCCCGTTGATGATGCCGGTGATCCCGTCTATTACCGGGTTCCCGCATCATTTGAGACCGCAAAAAATGATGGGGAACGATGGCGCTGGATGCTCGATCAATGCGTGAAGCAGAACCATGAGCGCCAGGCGGAAGTGATTCTGCAGGTGGCAGATTTCAACCGCAGTCAGTTTGGCGTTCAGACACTCCAGAATTTTATGCCCTATTTCTTTAGCCAGAGGAATGAGCCGGACCCGCAGGATGAAGAGCAGGTGAATCCTTATTCGCTGGAGAGCCTCAAGGAAACCGAAACATTAACCCGCCTGGCGACAGGCATTCAACGGATCAACCTGCCGGACGATCTGAATTATATCCGCCTGTATCAGCAGGTCGTTGAACTGGGGAAAAGCAACTGGGGTGAAAACGCCCTGGGGCAGTTAGTCAGTATTTTCGAGAATCGACGACAGTATCCCACGGCAGCCAAATATCTACGACAGAGTATTGCGGAATACGGAGACCCTCATCAGAACAAACAGCAGCAGTTGAATCAGATCGTGGGGAACTGGGGACAATTCGACCCGAACCCGTCCCAGGTTGCCGGGCAGGGAGCGGAGGTTGATTATCGCTTTCGCAATGGGCAGCATGTGGAGTTTGAGGCATATCAGATCCACGTGGAAAAACTGTTGACGGATGTCAAAACTATCTCAAAACCCACCCGGAAAAACTGGAATGGGACCAGGTCAATATTTCGAACATAGGTTATCGACTGGTTCATGAGCAGCAGAAAAAATACCAGGGGCCGCTGGTTTCACGCTGGGGGCTGGATCTCAAGCCTTTGTCCGGACATCGTGATCAGCGTGTCACGGTAACGACACCGCTGCAAAATGCGGGAGCTTATCTGCTGGTTGCCAGAATGCAGGACGGAAATACCAGTCGAATTGTCGTCTGGCTGGATGATACCGCCATCATTCGCAAAAAGATGTCAGACAAGACATATTATTTCGTCTCCGATGCCCGAACCGGTAAACCGGTGGCAGGTGCGAATCTGGAATTTTTCGGCTATCAGCAAATCCAGAGGGGACGGAACCAGCAACAGACGCAGACTGTTAATTTTGCGGAACGGACTGATGAAAACGGACAGGCGTTTCCCGCGGAATCCCAGTTGGAGAAACACTATCAGTGGATTACGATCGCCCGCACCGCGGATGGACGGTTTGCTTATACCGGCTTTGATCGCTTCTGGTATTCACATCCTTCTGACCAGAGATTGAATACGGTCAAGATCTACGGGATCACGGATCGTCCCGTGTATCGTCCCGAACAGAAAGTCGACTTTAAATTCTGGGTGCGCAATGTGGGTTATGATCTGTCGAAAGCCGAAGACTCCGAGTTTGCAAATCAGAATGTGGCTTTAAAACTGATCGGAAAAAATAATAAAACAGTCTTTGAGAAAACATTGAAAACAGACGAATATGGTGGCTGCCAGGGAGACTGGCAGATCCCTGCCGATGCGGACCTGGGCGTTTATTACTTAGAGGTTACCGTTAAACCGCGTGGCAAGGCAGCAGGGAAGCGAAGTCGCAATATCTCTTCTCGTATTTCTTTCCGCGTGGAAGAATACAAAAAACCGGAATTTGAAGTACTGGTGGAAGCTCCGGAAGAACCAGTGGCGTTGGGAGATGTCGTCACTGCGAAAATTAAAGCGAAATACTATTTCGGCAGTCCGGTCGTCAATGGTGAGGTCAAATATAAAGTGACGCGTACCGCGTACGATCAACGCTGGTATCCCGCGGATCGCTGGGACTGGTTATATGGTTCGGGTTACTGGTGGTTCAGCGGGGATTACACCTGGTATCCAGGCTGGGGCAGATGGGGTTGTGTTGCGCCGGGACCCTGGTGGATTCATCGTCCCTCACCACCGCCGGAAGTCGTGCTCTCCAATACTGTGGAAATCGGTTCTGACGGGGAAGTCGAAATCAAAATCGATACTGCGCTGGCAAAAGCGATACACGGCGACCAGGATCATAAGTACGAAATCACAGCCGAAGTGGTCGATGAATCGCGGAGAACCATCGTCGGTCAGGGATCGGTGCTGGTGTCTCGTAAGCCATTCAAGGTCTTTTCCTGGATGAATCGCGGTTACTACCAGGTCGGCGATACCATGACCGCTTCGTTTAAATCCCAGACACTTGATTCCAAACCAGTCAGTGGTAAAGGCAAAGTCGTTCTATACCGCATCTCGTATAACGATCAGGGAGAACCGAAAGAGACTGCCGTTCAGGAGTGGGATCTGAATCCATCGGAAGAGGGCACCGCCAGTCAGAAAATGGCAGCGACTCAAGCAGGGCAGTACCGCGTTTCCTATACGGTGACTGACAAAAAAGGGAACCAGATCGAAGGGGGCAGCCTGTTTTCGATCCGCGGAGAAGGATTTGATGGTCAGGAATACCGTTTCAACGATCTGGAACTCGTTGTTGAGAAAAAACATTATCAACCGGGTGAAAAAGTACGACTGTTAATCAATACCAATCAACCGGGTAGTACGGTTCTGCTGTTTGTTCGACCGTTGAACGGGATTTATTCCAGGCCGGAAGTACTCAAACTGGCGGGAAAAAGTACGGTTTATGAACTGGATATTGCGAAGAACGATATGCCCAACTTCTTTGTCGAAGCCGTCACAGTTCACCAGGGAACCGTGCATACGGTTGCGAAAGAAATCGCGGTACCACCGGAACAGCGGGTCGTCAATCTGGAAGTTGAGCCTTCTGAAACCGAGTATAAACCTGGTGAAGAAGCCACCGTCAAACTGAAAGTAACTGACATCGAGGGCAAACCTGTGCCTGGTTCTCTGGTGGTCAGCGTCTATGACAAGAGTGTCGAATATATCAGCGGCGGTTCCAATGTGAGTGATATCAAATCGTTTTTCTGGAAGTGGAAACGCTCTCATCATCCCTCTACAGCCGACAACCTGAGTCGTTATTTCCATAATCTGTTACGCCCCCAGGAAGTCGGGATGCAGTTGATTGGTGCCTTTGGGCATCTGGTGCTGGAATCAGAGTCGCAGTACCCGAATTATGCAGCAGTAGGGGGAAATGGCCCTGGTCCGGGGGTATTACCTGTAACGGAAGAAATGCGAAAGTCCAGTGTGATGGAAGGATTGGCCATGCCGATGGCAGCCCGGGCGGTGATGGCGGATGCAGCAGCGCCCGCCGATTCCTCCGCAGTGGTCGAGCCTGTCGTGCGCCAGAACTTCGCAGATACTGCCTACTGGAACGCCGCAATCACAGCGGATGCAGAAGGTCTGGCGGAAGTTTCGTTCAAAATGCCCGAAAACCTGACCAGCTGGAAAATCCGCAGTTGGGCGATGGGGCAGGGGGCACGCGTGGGTGAAGGAGAGCAACTGGTTGTCACGCGGAAAAATCTGATTCTGCGATTGCAGGCACCGCGCTTCTTTACAGAGACTGACGAAGTGGTATTGAGCGCCAACGTGCATAATTACCTGAAGACTTCCAAGGACGTGAAAGTCGTACTGGAACTGGACGGCGATACCCTGGAACCGTTGGGCGATGTTTCACAGACAGTCACGATAGATGCTGACGGTGAACAACGGATCGACTGGCGCGTGAAAGCGGTCCGTCCCGGCTTTGCCGTGATTCGCATGAAAGCCTTAACGGATGAAGAGTCAGATGCGATGCAGATGACCTTTCCTGTCAAAGTGCATGGCATTCTGAAGACCGAGTCCTTTACGGGCATGATTCGCGGTGATGCAGATCAGGCACAGATCAGTTTTCAGGTTCCCGATCAACGCAAAGCGGAACTGAGTCGTCTGGAACTTCGTTACTCACCCTCACTGGCAGGAGCCATGGTCGATGCACTGCCCTACCTGGTCTATTCACCCCATAAAACGACCGACTGCACGCTGTATCGATTTCTGCCGACCGTGATGACTCAGAATATTCTTAAACGGATGGGCCTTAATCTGAAAGAGATTGAGGAGAAACGGACCAATCTGAATGCACAGGAGATTGGTGACGATCAGAAGCGTGCCGAACAGTGGAAACGCTATGATCAGAATCCGGTCTTCAGTCAGGAGAAAGTAGAGCAGCTCGTCAAGCAGGGAGTCGCAGATTTAACCAGTATGCAGTTGGCTGATGGAGGCTGGGGCTGGTTTTCCGGATGGCAGGAACAGTCTTCCCCCTACTTCACCGCGCGAATCGTCCAGGGACTGGCTCTGGCGAAACAGAATGACGTGGCGCTCGTGCCTGGCACTCTGGAACGGGGAGTGGAATGGTTGAAAAACTATCAGCAGAAAGAACTGCAGAAACTGTTGAATGCTGATTCGAAGAAAAAACCATATAAAATGACGGCTTCCAATCTGGATGCTTACGTCTTTCTGGTCCTGGTCAACCAGGGAATTGCTGATCAGAAAATGTACGATTTCCTGTATCGGGATCGGACGAAACTGTCGGTGTATGCTCTGGGGATGCTGGGGCTGGCATCGCATGAACTGAAAAATCAGGATCGCTTGGCGATGATCATGAGCAATATGGATCAATACCTGGTTCAGGATGCGGAAAACCAGACCGCTTATCTCAATCTGCCTGAGAGTAATTACTGGTGGCACTGGTACGGCAGTGAAGTGGAAGCCAATGCCTATTATCTAAAGCTGCTTTCAAAAGCCGATCCTCAGAATCCCAAGGCAACTCAACTCGTCAAGTATCTGTTGAACAATCGTAAACATGCGACTTACTGGAGTTCTGTTTCTGATACGGCGATTGCCATTGAAGCATTAGCAGAATACTGGTCAGCCAGTGGCGAAGATCAGCCTGACCTGACGTTGGACATCTTTCTGGATGGAAAGAAACAGAAAACAGTGCAGATCAACGCGGAGAATCTCTTTACGTTCGATAATAAACTGGTGATAGAAGGCGCAGCACTGACGTCAGGCGCACATCGACTGGAGATTCGCAAGCAGGGGAACGGACCGTTGTACTATAACGCGTACGTGACGAACTTTACGAAGGAAGATTTCATCACGGCGACGGGGCTGGAAATCAAAGTGCAGCGAAAATATTACCGGCTGATTCCGGAAGAGGCTGCCATAAAAACCTCTGGTTCGAAAGGGCAGGCCGTTGATCAGCGTGTGGAAAAATACCGTCGTGAGGCCATTGACCATGAAACAGAACTGACCAGCGGAGATCTGATCGAGGTCGAGCTGATTTTCGAGAGCAAAAATGATTACGAATACCTGGTGTTTGAAGATTTCCGGCCAGCGGGACTGGAAGCAGTCGACCTGCGCAGTGGATATTCCCGCAACGGGCTGGGAGCTTATCAGGAATTTCGTGATGACCGGGTGGTAAATTACCTGCGTCAGTTACCGCGTGGAACGCATAGCCTGAGCTATCGGCTGCGGGCTGAAATCCCAGGTCGATTCAGTGGACTGCCCACACAAGGGTATGGCATGTATGCTCCGGAACTGAAAACGAACTCGGATGAAATCAAACTCAAAATCAAAGATTAGATCGTGAGTGTTGTCAGAGGGGTTCCCAGGAACTTCCGTTCCAGCGACTGAGACGATTCCCGGCAGCGTCGAACAGGTAGAGCGTTCGATCCGGGAAAAGGGTCTGCAGTTGAGCCGGGTTATGTTGATCGGGTCGATAACGACCTGTCAGAATCGGAGCATTTAACGGGGGATCATTGATTACATAGTCAATGTGCCGATCAGAGGGATCATGGGTGATCAGGATCAACGCAGGCTGTCTGATTTGAGGATGATGCTGAATCATCTGTTGAAACTGAAAATGTTTCAGTCTGGAAAACGCCACATTATTGATCACGATTTCCAGTTTGGAGACAGTCCAGAGTGGGGGGATGGCGATCAGGTTGGTTGCGCTGGCAGTTAAAATCATGGCGGACCAGAGCCAGCTCATCAGGGGGCGTTCGAGTTCACTCCAGATGCGAAACAGGGTCTGTGTCACCCTCGCGAAGAGGAGTGCCCACAGCGGTCCCGTTTCGAATACGTAATGCCAGTGCATGATGCCATCATACCAGTAAGGAATGTGAACCACATGCAGAGTGATGATCGAAGCAAAGATCAGCCACCAGCGGCTCCCGCGTCTGCATTCGGTGATCACGAACAGCAGGCCGGCTAAGGTGAGTGGAACCAGCCCCAATGTCCACTGCAGACTGGCCAGCAGTCGGTTCTGAACATTCCGGGCAGCCAGAGCTGGCGTGAGGTTCTCGGCCCATTTGTCATAGTTTTTCAGTACTTTCGGGCCCAGCTTCTGTTCTCCCCGCACGACATTATCAAAGCCGTAGACGTGTCTCGGGGTATAAATGTCGGTATAAAGCTGGTAGGGCATTTTCCAGCCACTGCCGGTAATGGATTGATTATAAAAGAACAGCCCGATCAGACCGCAGGCCAGGGGGATTGCCAGCCCTGTGATCAGGGGGACGACTGATTTCTCTGTCGAAGAGCCTGACGGTTGATGGTTCTTTTTCCGCAGGGCCCGGCGGGCGCATTCCACTCCCAGCCAGATGCCAAAGGGTAAGGCAAAGCCGGCGGCGGTCATGGGACGACAGAGCATGCCGAATGTCAGGCCTGCTCCCGCCAGCAACGCATCACGAAACGAGCGGGTTCTCTGCATGCGGAGAAAGAAATACAGGAAAAACGATAACCCCACCAGTGTCGGGTGATGTGCCAACAGCAGGTTGCTGAAGATCGCCATCCCCGGGGAGAGGGCTACAATCAGGCCGGCCAGTACCCCGACGCCATTTCCGGACAGTTCTCTGCCTGACCAGAAAATAAAAAACGTAATGACCGCTCCCGCCAGCCAGTGCGCCAGGTAAGGATATCCCCATGTCACAAACGGGGCCAGCCAGAGGCCTGTGCCCGGGAAATAGCGGCTGGCCATCTTCCCTTCATTGAGGACATGAACCTGGTCAAACAGTTCCGGAGCTTCAGGCTGGCTGGGAAACCAGGTCTGACCCTGCAGGAAGGTTCTGGCCTGGAACAGATAGCTGTATTCATCGTGATAAGCGGGAGGCAGATCGCCGAGCGTCAGGTGTAATTCCTGATTCACAGTATGTGCAGCGGTCCAGAAACTCATGGCAAACGAAGTCGCAGCAAGCAGCAGACTGAGTGCGATCGCAAAAAGGTCAATTCGTTTATCGGTCTGTCTGCCGCGTACCCACTCCTGCGATAAACGGGGACGGATCATTCTCGAGAAAAAACGAAAGTGAATCGAAGGGCGGATCCACCAGCAGAAAGGGCTGAGCAACAGCAGCAGGAAATAAGGCGTCGTGTCGATATTGACGTACAGAAAAAAACGTGTCAGTAACGGCAGGTCCTGATTGTCAGTTTCGATCCGTTGCCACTCAAAGTAGCCCAGAAAGCAGAACAGGCTGAGCACGATCAGCAAATGCATCAGGGGGAGCCAGGGGGAAGGTCCTGGTCGCTTTTGTTCGCTCCTGTGAGGCTGGTGTGCTGATGGGGGCTGCTTGGAATCCATTAGTGAGTTGTTTTCAGAAAGGGAAACTTCAGTAGAGGCGGTGTGATGCTGGTCGTTTCAAGAAAAGTATAGCTGGAAGGCTCAGCAAAAAGAAAGGGCGTGATCCGGTTCCGATCACGCCCTGCGGTGGTTTTATTATTGATTCTCAGGATGGTTGAGATTCAGTGGTTTTATTTATTCGCTGTTTTTTTACTGGCTAGTTCCGCAAGAATCTTGTCCAGAATGGATTTCTGAGAAGGTTCCAGAACCGAGACGATTTCGGCGTCCTGCTTTTTGTTCAATTCTGCCAGTTGCTTTTTCAGACTGTCAATTTCTGACTTGTAGTCGGCCTGAATCTTATAAATTTTATCGCGTTGGGTATCGGAGAGATTCAGTTTACCGTAATGATTGGGCAGGCGCCCTTTGAACTTTTTGGCAGCGGGTTTGGTCTCTTTGGCTGAAGCTTCAGTTTTACCCGATTCCTTCTGTTGAGCAGACAGGGAATCACCTGAGCAAATGGCTAAGGAAACAGTAGTAAACAAAACGACAAAAAATTTCAGTATGTTTTTTTCCAGCATTACATCCTCCTGTTATTTGAATAGGAACACTGTTGAAAGGCACCCTTGTACCTCCACTGTGTATATTGTGAACAGGTGATATGGCTGGGTTCAACTGTCAGAGAGTGTAAATTTGAAAATATGTTATTTAGTTCAGTTGTTCGCGAATGCGGTATAATTCTTCCAGCGCGGCCAGTGGAGTCATCTCATCCACGTTTAAATCCCTGATTTCATCCAGAACCGGATGCGTTGTATTTCCGAACAGGGAGAGTTGCTGATGTGATGATTTTTTATCGACGCGGGGAGGAATCGTGGTTTGACCACTCTCATCGATATGGTCTTTTTCCAGTGTCGAGAGGATTTGATTGGCACGTTGAATGACCTGGTCAGGAATACCCGCCAGCCGTGCGACATGAATTCCATAACTTTTATTCGCGGACCCTTCGACGATTTTATGCAGGAACACAATTTCCCCGTCCTGCTCGTGTACGGCGACATTCCAGTTACTCGCCTGTTTGAGCGTCTGGGTTAATTCGGTCAGCTCATGGTAATGGGTTGCGAACAGCGTGCGTGCTTTGATCTGGTCATGCAGGAATTCGGTCATGGACCAGGCGAGGGAAATACCATCGTAGGTACTCGTCCCGCGGCCGATCTCGTCCAGGATGACCAGGCTCCGTTCCGATGCGGAGTTCAAAATACGGGCTGCTTCCGTCATTTCGACCATGAACGTACTCTGACCTTTACTCAGTTCATCGCTGGCACCCACGCGCGCGAAGATTCGATCGGCAATGCCAATCCGCGCTTCACTGGCAGGAATGAAAGAGCCCATCTGCGCCATCAGGGTCAACAGTGCGGCCTGGCGGATATAAGTACTCTTACCCGCCATGTTGGGGCCGGTAATAATCTGCACGCGACCATAGGGTTCTCCCAGCAGAACATCATTGGGAACAAATTCCCCCGAGGGTTGCAGACGGTCCAGAACCGGATGCCGACTCTCCCGGATGTCGAGCACCGGTTCTTCCGTCATTTCGGGTCGCGTGTAACCGGCATGTGTTGCCAGATGCGCCAGGCCAAACAGGACATCAATCTGGGCCAGGATCTCTGCTGTCTTTTGTGTGCGGGGGGCCTCTTTAGCGACCCGTTCCCGCAATTCGTCGAACATCGACTGTTCGAGTTCGACTGCCCGGTCTTCCGCTTTGAGCACTTTTTCTTCGTACTCTTTCAGTTCGGGGGTAATATAACGTTCCTGGTTCTTCAAAGTCTGCTTGCGAATATAGTGATCGGGAACTTTCGCAGCATGGGCGGCAGAGACTTCCAGGTAATAGCCGAAAACTTTGTTGTAGCCGACTTTGAGATTGGGGATACCGATCCGTTCCGATTCTTCGTTCCGATACCCGGCGATCCATTCTTTGCCCCCTTTAGAAAGGGAACGGAGTTCGTCCAGTTCTTCGCTGAACCCCGGGCGAATGACGCCTCCTTCATTCAATGTTAACGGAGGATCTTCGATGATCATCGTTTCGATATCCGAGCGGACTTCGGCACACAGATCGATGCCTGCTTCCAGGGTCTGCAGCAAGGCCGCTTTGCGACCCGCCAGTTTCGCTTTGAGTTTCGGGAGCAATGCGAGTGTCTGTGCCAGAAAACTCAGGTCGCGGGCACTGGCTCTACCGGTTGCGATGCGAGCGGTGAGCCGCTGCAGGTCGTAGGTTTTGGCCAGTTGCTCGCGCACTTCAGAGCAGAGAACCGGGTTCTGAGAGAGTTCTTCGACGGCATCCAGGCGGCTCTCAATTTGAGAGAGGCTGGTTAAAGGATTCGCAATCCAGTCCGTCAGCAGTCGGGCTCCCATCGAGGTGACGGTTTCATCCAGAACCGAGATCAGGCTGCCTTCCCGTTTGCCTTCCCGAATGGTGCGGGTCAGTTCCAGGCTGCGGCGGGTCGCTTCATCGATCAGCAGTCGATCCCCCCGCTCATACGGTTCGATCTGGTTGATGTGGGGAATCGAGCTTTTCTGGGTTTCCTGGACATACTCCAGCAGGGCCCCGGCGGCTGTAATCGCGGGGGTGCCTGTCTGCAGGTTGAACCCTTCCAGCGTTTTTGTGCCAAAGTGATCCAGCAGGCGTTTTTCTGATTCGCCTTCCGCAAACGACCAGGGAGGCCGTTCGGTCAGCATTGTGTCCAGGTGGCCCACCGCATTCTGCAAAGCAGTATTTCCTTCGGCGAAAATACACTCTGACGGATGGATGCGCGCCAGTTCGTCTACCAGATGTTCGGCTGTGGTATTGGAGGTCACAAAGCGACCGGTGGAAAGTTCCAGCCAGGCCAGACCGATATTGGTTTTGCCAAAATAGATACTCGCCAGGAAGTTGTTTTCATGCGGGTCCAGCAGGGCATCATCGGTCAGGGTTCCGGGAGTGACCACTCGCGTGACTTCCCGTTTGACCATGCCTTTGGCTTTTTTGGGATCTTCTACCTGGTCACAGATGGAAGCCCGGTAGCCGGCATGAATCAGCTTATACAGGTAGTTATCCAGAGAATGATGCGGAAAGCCGGCCATCGGAACCGGGTTACTGGAGGTTTTATCGCGACTGGTGAGCGTGATCCCCAGAATGCGGGCTGCGATCTCAGCGTCTTCGTGGAAGAGTTCGTAGAAATCACCCATGCGAAACAATAAGAGTGTTCCCGGATTCTGGCGTTTGACTTCCAGATACCGCTCCATCATCGGGGTCAGCTTCTTGCCTGATTTCGTCATACGTCCTGATTTTCTCTGACTTTAAGCGACTATAAAATACGTGATTATTTCTTTGACCGTTTTTCCGGAAACAGCGTGCTGACACTCGTCCGGTCGTGGATCGAACGGATGGCAGCAGCGAAGGAATGCGCGACTGACAGTACCTCAATGTTGTCCGGCAGCGGATCGACCTGGGTTTCCAGGGTATTGGTCATAAACATCTTTTTCAAAGGGCTTTTTCCGATTCGCTCGGCTGCGCCTTTCGACAGAACGCCGTGTGTCACAGCGGCGTAGATGTCTTTCGCACCTTTTTTCTTCAGAACTTCAGCCATGCTGACCAGAGTGCGTCCCGTGATAGTGAAGTCGTCCACCAGAATCACATTTTTGCCTTCGACTTCGCCGATGACTTCCAGAACCTCCACAGTTTCTGAATGGTCTTTGCGAAGTTTGTTACCGATCACGACGGGAGTTCCCAGCAGCTTCGCGAAATCAGAAGCTTCTTTGGCAAAGCCGACGTCGGGACTGCAGACCACCAGATCCTTGATATTCAACTTGCGAATATGATCGCTGATCACGTGCCGACCGTAAAGATGGTCCACGGGAACGCTGAAAAAACCCTGAATCTGCGGGCTGTGCAGGTCCATGGTCAGTACGCGGTCGGCACCGGCAACTTCGATCGCGTCGGCACAGACGCGGGCCCGGATGGAGACGCGCGGCTCATCTTTTTTGTCCCCTTTGGCATAGCTGAAAAAGGGGATGACCGCGGTGATCTGTTGGGCGCTGGCCCGTTTCAGGGCATCAATCCAGAACAGAAGTTCAACAAAGTTGTCGTTTACCGGGTAATGGACGCCCTGGATGATGTAGACGTCGCGGCCCCGTACATTTTCCAGAATGCGGACAAAGATATTGCCTTCACTGAACTGGTGCGCCTCACAGGGTGTCAGACGGATGCCAAGTTCATCGGCAATGGCCTGTGCCAGAATGGGGTTGGCTGAGCCGGCCATGATGGTCAGATCGCCCTGGGGAGGTTGAAAGGACTGGACGCGGGGTCCTCTGGAAAGTGGATTGGGAGAGCTGGACATTAAATAACAGATCAATCAAACAGGGCAATGATTCGCCGGAAAACGTGACTATTCTTGGGAATTCTGGATAATTTGGCTCTGCTCCATTTATGAAGAAAACCAGACTCCATAATATCGATGCTGTATAGCAAAACAAGCGAACGCTTGCCAATATCCTCAAGGATGGTTCCAAGAGGTACGGTAACGTCCGTATTATTGACACATAACTGGTGACACAGGACTGAACCCATCAATCAGTCCGCAACTGATGCTGAGATATCTAAAATGACAGAAAGAATTTATAACTTTTCTGCGGGACCCGCGGCTCTTCCCTTACCAGTACTGGAACAGGCTCAGAAAGATCTGATCTCACTGGGCGATACCGGGATCGGGGTACTGGAACACTCGCATCGAAGTAAAGCGTTCCTCGCCGTTTATGAAGAGGCAGAAGCGCTGGTTCGGGAGCTGGCTTCCGTTCCCGATAACTACAAGGTGCTGTTCCTGCAGGGCGGGGCATCGAGCCAGTTTTTCATGATTCCCATGAACCTGCTGAAGAAAGACCAGACGGCCGATTACCTGGTGACCGGTTCCTGGTCAAAAAAAGCAGTCAAAGAGGCGAAGAGCTTCGGGAACGTGAATGTCGCCTGCAGCAGCGAAGACAAAAATTTTTCTTATATCCCTGAGGAAGTTTCGCTCAGCGACAATCCGGCTTACGTGCATTTCACTTCCAACAATACCATTTACGGAACCGAGTTCGCGACTGAGCCGACTGTGCCGGCTGGCGTTCCTCTGATCTGCGATGCGAGCAGCGACATTTTCTCGCGACCCCTCGATATCTCCAAATACGGAATCGTTTATGCCGGTGCCCAGAAAAATCTGGGTCCCAGTGGTCTGACGCTGGTGATCATTCGCGATGACCTGATTGAACAGGGACCCACAGACATTCCGACGATGCTGCAGTACCGCACCCATTCCGAAGCGGAGTCGATGTACAACACGCCTCCGACCTTCGGGATTTATGTGCTGGGGCGAGTTCTGAAATGGTTGAAAGACCAGGGCGGGTTATCTGCAATCCAGGAGAAAAATCAGGCCAAAGCGGGTAAACTGTATGATTACCTGGAACAGAGCAAACTGTTTAATGCGACCGCTGCGAAACAGGATCGTTCGTTGATGAACGTGACCTTCGTGACGGGCGACGCCGACCTGGACGCCCAGTTCATCTCCAAAGCGACTGCAGCCGGGCTGGATGGCCTGAAAGGGCATCGCAGTGTTGGCGGGATGCGTGCCAGTATCTACAATGCATTCCCCGAAGCGGGTGTGGATAAGTTAATTGAAATGATGAGTCAGTTCGAACAGGAACACGCCTCTTGAATCAACCTGAAATCGATAAAGCGCATGCGGATATAGGGCTGGTTTGTGCTCTACCGATGGAGATCCAGCCTTTTCTGGATCGCTGTGAGCACGTCAAAAAATATACCGGCGGTTCGTATGTGTTTCGGGGTGGGTTTCTGGATCGAATCAAAGTGGCGGTCGTGCAGACGGGAGTGGGTTTTGCCCGCGCCCGTGCTGCCACGCAGGCATTGATCGACGCGCATTCGCCCCCCTGGATTTTATCAGTGGGGTTTTCCGGCGCTTTGAAACCCGAAATGAAAAATGGCGACATTGTCGTAGCGACTTCCGTGTGCGACCTGCATGGACAGGAGCTTAAGAACGATGTGCATTTCCCGGAAGATCGGGAAAACGGTTTATATGTCGGGCGAATTATCAATACGGACGAGATCGTTCGCACCGTCGACGAAAAATTAAAACTGGCAAAACAGTTTGATGCGCTGGCCGTTGACCTGGAAAGTCTGGCGGTGGCGCAGGTCTGTCAGGCAGCGCAGAAAGGCTTCATGGCGATCCGGGCGATCAGCGATGATTGTTCTGTCGACCTGCCTCCTGAAATCATGTCAATCCTGGGGGAAACCGGGGCTGTCAGAGCAGGGGCCGCGTTAGGGGCCGTCTTCAAACGACCGGAGAGCATCAAGGAAATGTGGAAGATGCGCGGCGATGCCTCGCGGGCCGCAACGCGACTGGCCAGTTTTCTGGATGGTGTTGTCGTCCAACTCTACGAAGCCCGGCATTAACTTAAGCTGAGTGAGACTTGGTCTAATACTCACCAATCTCTTCGCCGCCCGCCGGGGTGCTAAGGGCTTTCAATATCTCAGGATCAATGTCCTCGGAGATATATCGTACGTTCCCATCTGCCAGTAAAATAAGAGTTCCCCCGGTGGAAGGAGATTTTCTGTTGGGGCCGATCACTTTATCAGGCACGGTCAATGAAGTCGGATCGCCCCAGGGCTTGAACTTTTCGCCGATTTCCACAGCCAGGATGGTATTTGACATCCCATCGAGAATCTCATTGAAGGGCATGCCGACATTTGGTTTCAGGACCAGTTCATTTCCTGCGTAATGCGAAAGGGCATAACCATCGGACGAGCGGCTGGCTTCGTTTTTCGGATTGAGATATTCGGGGACTTCCTGCTGAAACGGTTTCATATTGGCCCGGTAATTCCAGGGCTTGCTGAAATCGATCTGATTGTAATAAAACTGCTGATCCAGATAGGGCAGAATCAATGCCTGCCAGCTATGTAGAGGCTTTCCTTGTATCGAGGTAATCGCTCCCGGTGGAAGTGTTTCAGAAGAATCGGAAGTGTTATCACTGTAGTTATGGAGCGCCAGACCGATCTGTTTCATGTTATTTTTAGTGACAGAGCGTCGAGAACCTCTTTTTGGCTGGAAGGCGGGCAACGAAAATCCAATCACAAGAATGAGGAACAGTACAAATAGCAGTGCCTGGACTCTGCTACGGGGGAGTTCATCGGCCTGTATCGGGTCATTTATTTCAATGAACAGACCGGGCAGTAGAGAAGCCGGAAAGAACTCTCGGCTTTCTTCCTGCCTGATCAGGTCTGATTCGATGACCTCACCCGCTGCCACGAACTCTTCCAGCTGTTCTCTGGAGAAGGGACCGGTGACTTGATCATCTCTTTTGATGTACCAGCCTGACATGAAGCTGTCTCCTGACTTCAACTGTTTACTTGAGGGATCAGGGCCTGATATTATTGTATCTGTCTGGTAATTAAAAATCGCCTACTTTTTCGCCGCCCGCAGGTGTACTCAAGGCCTTCAGGATAGCGGGATCGGTCTTTTCTGAAAGAAAACGAATACTGCCATCTCCGAACAGGACGTGTTTACCTCCCACATAGGGGGTGTTTTTGCCGGGGGCAAACATCTGGGAGGGGTTAGTCAGGTTTTCGGGATCACCCCAGGGTTTAAAATCTTCGCCCACTTCGACTGCAAAAATGGTGTTCGACACCCCGTCGCTGATTTCACTGATGCGGATTCCCCGGTTCGGTTGCAAAACCCGTTCATTTCCCTGGTAGTGGCTCAAAGCATAACCATCGGCAGAGACCGTTTCCTGAATATTCGGGTTACGATAAACTGGCACCAGTTGATGAAACGGACGCTGATTGGCGGGGTCATCCCAGGCTTTGTCAAAATCTATCTGTTGATGCAGATTCCATTGATCGAGGTACGGTAGCATAACAGTCAACCAACTGTGGCCGGGTTGACCTTCCGCTGTTTCAATGGAGCCGGGAGGAAATAGATCATACTGATGATGATATTGATGGAACGCGAGCCCCAACTGTTTCAATGCATGTTTTGACTGACTTCGCCGGGCAGCATCTCGCGACTGCTCAACCGGACGGAGTAAGGCGGGCAAAATGATCAGTCCCAGGACGAGTATTCCGCCTGCGAGAGCCGTGTAATACAGGAAGGAACTCTGTTCGGTATTGTGGTTGTCCGGTTTGTCTGGTCCGAAGTTCATCAGTCACTCCCGGGCGCAGACTGATCTTGCAGGGGCTCATTGGATTGAATGTGCTGTTTCTGCTCTGCCTCTTGAGCATGGTAATTCTGTAACGCGATTCCAATTTGTTTCAGATTTTGTTTTATATTTTCACGTTGAGTAGCATTGCGCGCTTCACCGATTCCAGTCCTGATGAAGATGGTGAGAACAACGAGGCTATACAAGGCAATCACGACAATCAACATGATGATCACGAAACGGGGGACGCTCATTTTCTGTCGTGCTGGTTGAGAGCGATTGTATTCTTCTTCAGATATATGATCGCCGTTGGGCATGGATTTTGTCTTTTGTTCGTGCGGAAATTCAGATTCGTAGAATTATTAATCGCATTTTGTTTCTCCCCCATCGGGGGTGCTGAGGTCTTTCAGGATTTGTGAGTCGATTTTATTTGAAACGAATTGTACGCGACCATCGCTGAAGAGGATGAGATTGCCGCCGGGTAACAGTGTTTTCTGATCGGGACCAATCACATCAGCGGGCCGGGCAAGATTGGCGGGATCTCCCCAGGCCTTGAAGTCATCGCCTCGCTCAACCGCCGAAATCGTGTTTGAGACTCCATCGGTAATCTGACTGAGCGACATCCCCTGATTCATTTTGAGCAGAAGTTCATTTCCTACATAATGAGACAGCGCATAACCGTCTGATGAGAAAATTTCATCACTCCAGGGAACGACATAACCCCGAACTATTCGTTGAAAGTGCTGTTGATTTGCCGGATCGTTCCAGGGTTTTTCTAAATCGATCTGCTCAAACAGCCCAGATTGATCCATGAAGGGGAGAATAGAGGATTGCCAGCTATGCAGAGGAGTTCCTTCTGCGGTAAATGTCGCACCCGGAGGGAACGTCTGGTGCTCTTCCTGATAGTTCCACAAAGCCAGTCCCAGTTGTTTCATGTTGTTCTTTGAAACCGATTGACGGGCGAGATTGCGTTTCTGAATTTCCATCTTTTCGAAAACGGGAGTGAACAGGAAAATCATTAAGCCAACTGCAAACAGGCAGCCAGCCAGGATCATAAAAAACGTTCTGGCAGAAGGAGTGAAGTTGTCGGGCTCCGTTGGATGGACCAGGGGCTGTTCAGAATTAGAATTCATCGATTCGTTCGCCTCCGTCAGGTGTACTCAACGCTTTGAGCACGGCGGGATCAATATTTTCGGAGAGAAATCGCACACTGCCGTCACCCAGCAACACATGACTGCCCCCTCTGAACGCAGTTTTGTTGCCGGAGTTCATTCGCTCTGCCGGTACCGCGGTATTGGTTGGATCTCCCCAGGGTTTGAAATTATCTCCCACTTCAAATGCGAGGATGGTA
>NZ_CAXAVM010000025.1:0-50970 GCF_963972345.1 uncultured Gimesia sp.
CTGGTAATTGGAGAAAGTTGCCGCGATATTTTTAATTACGGAGAATGCAATCGTCTATGCCCAGAGGCTCCAGTTCCAATTTTTAATTCTATACAAACAACTGAAAATGGAGGAATGGCGCTAAATGTAAAAAACAATATTGCTGCATTAAATGTCGAGACTGATCTGTACACAAATACAAATTGGGATACCATAACCAAAACCAGATTTATAGATATAAGAACCAATCACATGTTTATGAGACTTGATTGCAACGACAATGCATATAAGCGATATAATATAGACAATATAAAACGCGAGGTGTAAATTGTCAAGAAACAAGAATCGTGTTGGAAATACAGTCCAGCACGACACAAGCCCCCCACCAGTTGATCCCAGCGGTGCAGGTATTCGGTCGCACCGTCTTCCCGGTAAGACCGGTCATCCGTTTTCGGCAGTGCCCCCTGCTGATAATACTCCAGACCGACAACGTATTCATGCTGTTGATTTCGACTGGTAATCTGCAGACTCGTGGGAGTTTTATGCTGGCTGATATAGAGCCCTCCCGGACGCAGTACGCGCGCCACTTCCCGGTAGACTTCTTCCACATCGGGAACATAACAGGTACTCACAGGCTGATGCACAATATCAAATTGCGCATCCCGCAAATCAGACAGATCATCCATGGATGCTTCAACGATTTTTACCTGCAGGCCTCGCCTGTGGGCTTCCTGTTCGTCCAGCTGCAGCATTTTATTACTGAGATCAACGACGGTGACCTGCGCCCCCGCAGATGCATACAGGATCGACTGCCAGCCACCTCCCGACGCCAGGCACAGCACGTGTTTGCCAGTGACAGATTCAGGCAGCCAGCCCCGTGAATCAAGTGTCTGTAAGGGTGCTCGACACTCTTCATCGGTCGCGACTTTGGTAAACTGACTGCGAACTTCCGCCAGTCGATTCCAGGCAGCACGGTTATGAGGCAGGTGGGACATGCGGAAGGCTCGGTTTCAGATCTATCGATCAGGATTCCTGCGGCTGTGTTTCAGCCTGTGAATCCAGTAACGCCCCGGCAAAGGTGACCAGGTCTCCTTTACCACGTGCCACTCGCTGCAGGACATCCAGATGGTCTGTTTTGAGGCACAGATCAGTGAAGGAAAAGGTATTGGGATCTTCAAACTGACTCAGATAGGTTTCCGCCAGTTCGATGGCCCGGTCATTTCGTCCCAATCGCGTCAGAAGATCAATCATTGCATATGCAATCATCTGCTTGTCGTCTTCATCCGGTTCCTGCTCCAGTTTGTTTTCGAAATAGGCAATCCCCATTTTCTGATCATTTTCATCTCCCACGAGGGATTTGAAAAAGTGCATATGTGCCGGATAAAAGTCTTCAAACGGAGTCTCTCCCGGATACTGAAACTGGCTGTCTAACCGGGATCCATATTCACACAATTCAATCACTTTTGACAGATGAGGATCATTGTCAGGCAGCAGGCGGGCAAAACGAACCACCGAATTTAAATGCGAAACATCGATATGATAACTGCCGGATTCAAACATCCAGTCCCGTCCCGCCATCAGTTCCCGCAGATTGTCTGTGGGAGGAGCTATGGGAACTTTCTGTTGTACCTGATATTGCAGAGAGTGAACGAGATCTGCATACAACTGGTCAACCAGCAGGCAGGCAACCTTTTGTCGCCCCTCCGGGCTCAGCTGTGCATTCATCTGGTCAAATACGGTGATCGTGTTACAGATGCCGTTGACCTGCAACATAAGCTCAAATCCTTTTTCCGGATTCGCCCCTTCATAAACACAAACCTGGATCAGCTCTTCCACTTTCTCTTCCGGTACCGTGCGCGGATTGATTTTCTTCAAGGCGTCTGCAACCGGCTCGGGCTCCTGAATGGTCTGGAAGTATAACCAGGCATCGGAATACTTTTTCTCTTCCAGGAATAACTTACCGACTTGACGGGCCGCATCGATATATGCTTCCTCGAACTCTTTCTTTTTAGCTTCCGGTACATTGTCAAAACTGGTTGGCTTCAACAGACCCATGCCCAGCGCCAGTTTCTTTTGCATTAACAGGGCATCAAACAGTCGATGATAATTTTTCTGCGTAGTCAGAGTTTCAACCAATCGATCCAAAACGGCTTGCGGTGACTGCTGCTGTAATTCTTCCAAAGCGGCAAAGGCGTCTGCTGACATGATAATTCTCTTGTCCTTGATCGTTTCAGATTAGTGATGCGATTCTTCTGATTATACTCTCGAGTGATCTGTTCGACACAAACTCTATGATCGCAGGCCGGCAAACAGTGTTTGATCCAGCCTGATAACATGATCACACTAAAACGGGCGGAATTCAATCCACTTACAGTTAGTTCAGTACCCGACAGCCTGACTCATAAAATTTAGACGTAACGTTATACAGACAGGCTGATCCGAGAGTACCTCGCATGCAAATAAAGCCTCTCTCAATCTCTTACACCCGGTCCCCATACCCCTGGAGACGCCAGAGTTTAACGAGACACTCTCTGATTCTCATTGTAAGAAATCCGGGCCGCCCTGAGTACCCCCCAGACATTTCAGAAAGCAAAGAATCGCCTCGTTTGGCTGGTATTACTCTACAAACAGGAGCGGATTTAAATCACCATTAGTATCAAAGCGACCGATCACAGATTCGTAACTGGTATGATGGCCCAGCACGGCCCGTGCCTGGTCCGCTTTTTTCAGACTGCGATACACCAGTAACTGATGTGTTCCGATCCGTAATCGATGTCCGGCTGCTTCATCCCGCGGAGAAATCTTCCCTGCTTCACTCACGGTCAGTCGAGACCAGTCTGCCGCTTTGCGCTTCAGATCGGGTTCCCAGTCGATCACCAGTGGGACATACAGTGCCGATGCTTCCGAAACCTGCTGCTGCAAAATCAGTTGATGCTGTTCATTAAAAGTCAGGCTGCCCGGCTGAAAGAAATCCCGCTCCTGGGATAAGCCGATCGGAAAGATCCGTGCCGTCAGTCCTTTGGTTTTGAGCATCATTTCATGTGTTTCGCTGTCTACACTGCCCGTCAATTCGGGAGAGACCGGCAGTATCGATCGATATTCAATGTTGGCAGCTTCGGTCCCGGTCACAATATCTGAAAGAAAAGCAAAGTGCTGGTTGCGGGGAAGCAACAGCTGACGCTCCAGCCGAAAACCGGAATCCAGGTCCATCTGTAATTCGAGGTAGTCCGCATCTTCATCTGAATTCCAGCAGACACAACTCCATTCACCATCGCCCGTCAGATTTTCGCCGTTGACTGTCAATGAAAATTCCCAGGTTCCCTGCAACAGTAATTTTCCCATTGCCGTCAGGCTGACGACCGGGAGTTCCCCGTTCCAGTTCACCACCAGCAGATTGGATGTATCAGACCAGTAATTTCTCATCAAAGCATAGGCAGCCCAGTCTGACTGGGTCGAAGCACATTCTTCTGACTGAATGAAAAACCCGGAGCGCTTTTTTTCTCTCTGCAGCGATTTTAAATATAATCGCTCTGCACTTCGGGACGGCAGTCCTGCAATACTGGTTGCTGCTGACAGTAATTCCAGATGCGAAACTGTATGCGTGGGGCACAGCGCAATCTGACCACTGGCATCGCAGGCTGCTGTGATTTTCTCAACCGATAACTGGAAACGATCCAGGGCTTCCTGATCCCATAATTTTTTGCCCCAGACCTGGCCTGCATAAGTCGCCCTGGTCAAGGTAATCAACCAGTAATCCAGTCGGGGAAAGAAATCCGCGTGCGGAGTTCCATCGTTATCAGTGCGATCGAAAAAACTGTCTCGTAAATTCTGCTGACCCAGTTGACGGAAATTCTTTGCCCCGGAAATCTCCGAGAAGAATAATCCGGCACGCCAGGGAACTTCTCCCGAAATCAGTGCGACCTGATCTTCGGGTATCCCTGAGAAGTCAGTTTCTTCAAGCTTGAAACAAAGCGTCACCGTAGAAAACAGGCAGGCCCGCCAGACACTGATGAGCGCAGCCGGTGCCAGGCGAGTACCCAGATTTTCCAGCATTTCGATCAACAGCAACAATTCAAAAGGCTGTAAGGGATCGGAGGCGGAAATCTGATCAATCCAGCCGACCAGCAGGCGACTGATTTCATCCCAGCTCAATTCAGGAGTCTCTTTGCGTTTCGCAGTCTTTGATTTCTTTTTGGGCCGAGCCAGCAATTTTCTCGCGGAACCAATCAGGCTGATCAAATCCGAAGTGCGACAGGTTTCATCTACCGACTCAACCGACCAGAGCGTAGACCACGGCATTTCAGCAGACAGCTTTCCTGATCGCTTCTGTTTGCCAATGGATTTCAGGGTGGATGCCAGTCCCTTACAGAACCGGCCCAATTCACCTGACTGTGCGCCCTTCATCAAATCGCCCGTCGGCTTTGATTTCCATTGTACCGACTGCAAAAATTCTTCATCAGAAACAGTAAACAACTGTTGTGCCACAGATTGACCAAATTCGATTGACATTGTTTTTTCCATGAATGGGTTCCCCAACAACAATTGAGAATTTCACCTGCAACAGTTGAGCTTCAGGTCGGTTTCGCGCATCACCGAACCCGGATGTTTCTAATAAGGGGTTGGCCCCCTTGACTACTACATAAAATGCGCCGACTGGTGATAATAGGGTAACGGTATTTCTGCTGAAATCAATTGATCCAGACGCCATTCAACATGACTCTTGAAACATAGGACCGGGAATTCAACAAATGCGCTCCTCCCGTATCGGAAACCAGGTCATCAGTCAGGCGGATCAGAGCCAGATCTGCTCGTTTCCCGACAGTCAGCGATCCCAGTCGGTCTGACAGCTCCAGTGCACGGGCGCCCGCTAAAGTGCCACACTCCAGAATGAGATCTGTCGAGACATTGGGAAACTGTTCACGGAGAAACTGCAGTTCTTTCCAGAGGCTGAGGTCAGGATTGGAAGCCCGACTGTCCGTCCCCAGTGCCACATTGATTCCCTGACTGATCAAAGTCAACCAGGGATGGGGGCGATGGCCAAAATAATGATGGGTACGCGGGCAGTAAACAACAGAAATCTGCGGGGCCTGCTTCAGAAATTCGATCTCGGCATCACCAAAATAATTTCCATGGACGGCCAGCGCAGATGTGAGTTCCGCCAGTGGTGCGAGGTAATCATACAGGCGCATCCCGTCTCGCAATATCTGCGGATCCCAGAGCCCCAGCTCAGCTAACAGATCTACAAAGGGACCCGATTTCTGAGTCAAAAATTCCAGTTCATCTTCTGTCTCCGCAAGATGCACGGCGGCGGGCACGCCCTGATCACGCGCCTGTTGAACCAGATTCAGATATAAATCGGGATTCACACTGTAAGGCGCATGCGGGCTGATTCCCAGGCCCACGGCATCACTCAACTCGAGATCCGTTCCCAGCTGCAGATAATCTGCTGCAATCTGTTGCTGCTTTTCAATCCGATCTGGTGTGAAACCCAGACATTCGCGGAAAACGACCGCAGAGGGTTTCCTGTCATCTGCAGACAACAGCTGCAAACTCTCTGAACTGGTTGCGATTTCTCCCAGGCAGGTCGTCCCGGCTTTCAAACTCTCCTCGATTCCCTGTTGGATCCTCTGACCTGCGGGAACAGTACAGGTGAACCGCGATTTCATGATCGAGCGAATCCACGCGGCAAACGGCTTTGTGGGTCCCAGCGGAGATTCCAGCTGACTGAATTCCAGGTGAGTGTGCGTATTCACCAGTCCGGGGATCAGAGCAGTATTGCCCAGATCGACTGCCCGGGGATGTTCTCCCTGGTACACGGCGGCAATCCGGGAGCCTTCCACTTCAACGATGGCCCGTTCCAGTGGAGGTCCCTCAACGGGAAATACCCAGCGCGCTGCTAAGATCTGACGTTCCAAAATATCACTTTGTCTAATAAACGATGATGGCAGGTGAAATCACGACCAGATCAGATGATATCAGATTAAAGCTAATTTGTGGAATCTGTGAGCCGGCGGTCAAAGGCAGACAACGTCAACGACTCTGTCTGCTCACCGGGAGCAGTCCTGGACTGCAGTGTCACCCATCGCAGCAGTGCAATCGCTAACACGGCACAAATCAGCAGCAGAGGCCAGGAATAACGCAGGCCCTCCGGTCCCATACTGACAAAATACTGCAGACCATGTTCGGGAACCCATTTTTCAGGTACTCGACCACGGTAGATTGAAAGGGCGTTATAGATAAAATGAAAGGCAATCCCCGGAAACAGACTGCGACTGTGAACCGCAATCATACCCAGTGCCAGACCAACCAGGGTCGCATTAAACACCTGCTGGGGAATCATATGCATGGCGCCGAAGGTGAGGCTGGACAGGATAATCGCCAGCCAGGCACGACCACGTCGACCAAAGCCACTTAAAATGAAACCTCGAAATGCCAGCTCTTCACAGACTGCAGGTGCCAGGGCAAACGCCAGTAAAATCAGCCAGATCGACTGATTGGGATCTGACATATCCTGCAGGACGGCAACGGTTCCCTTCGGCAAAGCCGGGAAGAACCACCGTAAACTGGAAACCAGTTCCTGCGACAGGGGATGCAGGGCAAACGCCAGGATCGTCGCCACGATCCAGAAACTGAAGCGAGGCAGATAGAGACGAAACGTCTTTCGCATGCTCGTCGTCAGCATAATACCCATCATCAGCGCCGGCGTCGCAATGATCGCCAGTTGCTGGATCATCAGCAGCTGCATCATTCGCGTGGGACGCTCTGCCGTGGTCGCCATCTGGATGGCGTCTCGCATGGTATTCATGACAGCAAACTGCAGAAGCATGATGATCACAAAACAGAAACCCGCCTCGGCAAAACTGGGCAGTGAATCCTTGGTACGCATCAGGTGCTTCAGCCAGAGACCAACCTCGAAGCGTTCGGCCTCGCGGAATAAGACATCCTCACGTTGAAACTGGTCGATGGCCCACCAGAGTGCCAGCAGACTATATCCGATACTCGTAATCAGGACCGGAATCGCATACACGTACAAAATGCCCGCGTTGACCGTCGATAACAACATCCCCTTCAACAGCAGGGCAACGCCGACCACCGGCATCAGACTGTAAAAGGGATTGATCTCCACTGCCGGCGATAAACAGAAGACGGTCAGGCCGATCGTGACCATCAATAACGGTGTCAGATAGTACTGCCCTTCCTTGCTGCTGCGGGCAAACGTGGCCAGCGACAGACACAAGGCGCTGAAGAGCGCTGCCAGGGGAATCAGCAGTACCACAATCCAGAACAGGGCCGAAAACGAAGGAAACGACAGATCCCCCATTCTGGAAAGCGCCCCCGTTCCCGCCACATTGACCATATGTTTGCCGGTAAATCCCATACTGGCCAGATTCAACAACGCCGTCGACACACTGAAAACCAACACTGTTAAAAACTTACCCAGTACGATTTCTGTTCGCTTCGCAGGTGAGATTAACAGCGTTTCCATCGTGCCCCGTTCTTTCTCACCCGCTCCCAGGTCAATCGCCGGATAAAAGGCACCTGTAGCTGCCATGATAATCAACAGGGCGGGAAAAAGTTTACTCCAGAGATTCGCTGCCAGCTGATCATCCTGCGCCAGATCGATCACTTCCGGATTGATTGGCGTTGGTAAAGAAACAGGAAGCCTGGCTCGATTCAGCCGGGCACGTAAAATCGCTTTTTCCCACGCATCCATCGCTTCCTGAACCCGGATAAAGGCCAGTTTCGATTTCTCATCGGCTCTGTTTCTCAGAATCAATGGCCTGGACGAAACTGCGGGATCAAAGTCTATTGGCTCGTGAAGCGCCAGCTTCGCACTGACTTGCTCCAGTTCTTTTGAAAGTCCCTTTGGTATAATAATCAGAACCTGGATCTTGCTTTCCGCAAACTGTTTACTCAGCCGTTCCTTGGTTTCAGTAATTTCATGGAGCAGCAGCTCAGCTTCGCTACTGTCTTCCTTGCCTTTCAACTTGTCCCATTCGTCCAGCAGACTCTGATGCTGTTTCAGTTCCAGCTCCAGCTGATGGGCCTGCTTCAGAATCTCTTCACGTTCGGAATTGGTTTCAGTATCTGTAGACTCAGAATCAGTGTTCTCAGGTTGGCTGTCCGTAATAACGCGCAGTTTGTCCGCATCTGAGGGAATCGTAAACCAGTTGGAAACAAACTGATCCCCGTCCAGTAACTGAGGCTGTTTTGGCAATTCATCGGCACCAAGCAAGACTACAGTCCGGGGTTGTTCGGAAAACAACACGGTCATCTGCACCATGCCGATCCCCATCGCCGGGTAGAGCAGCAGCGGGAGGACTGCCACCATAAACAGGGTGCGGCGGTCGCGCATCTGGTCGCGCAGTTCACGCATTAAAATCAGCTTGATGTTCTTCCACTGTATCATCTGAATTATTGAGCCTTCATCGCCAGCTGGTCTTCATGCTGTTGAATTAAACTGAAGAACAACTCTTCCATATCCGACTCGTGATATTGTTCTTCCAGTTCCGGGATACTACCGATCGCCAGAATTTTTCCTTTGTAAATCACCGCGACGCGATCACATAACTTTTCAACTTCCCGCATGATATGAGTCGAAAAAATAATGCACTTGCCCTCCTCGCGCAACGCTTCTATTGTTTTCAAGACGGCACGCGCGACCAGAACATCAAGTCCTGTTGTGGGTTCGTCGAAGATCAGCACGGGTGGGTCATGAATGATCGTGCGGGCAATGGAGACTTTCTGCTTCATGCCGGTCGACATTTTGGAACCGAGCATATCCCTGATGTCCTGCATCTGCAGAGTGGTGAAAATGCGATCCAGCCTCTCCTGGAGTTCCTGCTCCTCGATGCCGTAGAGTCGACCAAAGTATTCTACCATCTCCCAGGCAGTCATCCGATCATAGATACCGGTGTTGCAGGACATGAATCCAATCTGCCCACGCACATCCTGGGGATGGGTCGCGACATTGTAGCCGGCGACAATTGCCGTTCCGCCCGTCGGCTGCAGTACCGTACTCAGCATCCGCAGGCAGGTCGTCTTGCCGGCTCCATTAGGTCCCAGTAAGCCGAAGATTTCTCCCGCCTGAACATCAAAGCTCACCGAGTCGAGCGCGACAATACTGCCACGACGCAAATCATCGAAACTTTTGCTCAGACCTTCGACGTGAATCATATCCGTCCATTATCCCAAATGCCCGCGTAAATCAGACGATCAGCATCGCGCCAATCAACCGAGTAGAGAGGCTTACTTATACGTTATTATTACAGGTAAGCATAGCCTATCACCGCGAATCGGCTGACCTGAGCTGAGTGTATGATCAATTTTCTGTCAGTTGAGCACGGGCAGAGGAACGTGACCTGCTCCTTTGGCAGGACCGCTGGAATCGGGATCATCGATATAGTCATAAAAGACATTCCGCTGCCGAGGAATATAACCCGATTCGGTGATACAGCGTCGAATCGTCTCAACAGTCAGATGATGGGTGGTCCCGGCCTGGGAAACCACATTTTCTTCGATCATCAGGCTGCCCATATCATTGGCACCAAAAAAGAGTGCCATCTGACCGGTTTTTTCTCCCTGGGTGACCCAGGATGACTGAATATTCTGGAAGTTATCCAGGTACAGTCGACTCACGGCCTGTGTCTTTAAATACTCAAACGCCCCCGCTGGAGGAACATAATCCATGTCCGTATGATCCGGCTGAAGTGTCCAGCAGATGAAAGCAGAAAAGCCATGCGTTTCATCTTGAAGTTCACGCAGACGATCCAGATGTTCGATGCGTTCTGCCAGTGTTTCGATATGGCCGAACATCATCGTAGCACTGGAGATGCCCCCCAGTTCATGCCAGACACGATTCACGTCGAGCCATTCATCGGTCAGGACTTTGCCTCGTGTGATCTCTTTCCGCACACGATCGACGAGAATCTCTCCCCCGCCGCCGGGTACGCTTCCCAGGCCAGCAGCCTTAAGCCGTTCGAGCACCTGACGCAGCGAGAGCTTATTGACTTTTGTGAAGTGATGAATTTCAGGAGGGCTGAAACCGTGGACATTAATGGTGGGATAGCGTTCGCGCAGATCGCGCAGCAGATCCTCATACCATTCCAGTTTCAGCGTGGGATGCAGCCCCCCCTGCAGGAGGATCTGATCGCCGCCCAGTTCGATCGTCTCTTCAATCTTCTGATACAACTGCTCGGGTTTGAGTACATAGACTTCGGGAGATTTGGGATTGCGATAAAAGGCACAAAAATCACAGACCGCCGTACAGGAATTGGAATAGTTAATATTCCGATCAATGTTGTAAGTGCGATATGGTTCCGGATGCAGACGTTTTGTGACTTCATTTGCCGCACGACCCAGCGCAACCAGATCGTGAGACTCCATCAGCTTGAGTCCCTCTTCTCGGTTCAGTCGTTCGCCGGCGACCGCTTTATCCAGCAGAGATGCAATTTCGGAAGACAAGAGGAACCCCCTCGGGCGCAAGTCCCGTTTTAATAGCTAATTCTTGAAACAAACGTAACCCGCAACGTTCCGCGGGCCCCAGATAAAAACTCAGATTATTTTTCAGATAGCTTCTGGCTACCGATTCGTCAATGCCCAGCTTCGGGGCTTCCCGGCGGGCAATTTCATCCAGCAGCGACACGCCTTTATCCCGCGCCTGACACAGCGCCGATTCCAGCGAACCCGTTTCCTGATCGCGTCGAACGGCCCACATGGCAAATACAAACGGAAGACCCGTCCAGCGTAACCATTCTTCTCCCAGATCCCAGGTCGCTGCAAAGCTTGTCTCCGGGGTGTGGATGGCACGATCCCCGATTAATAAAATGGCATCAGCCGTACTGGCTTCGATCGTCTTCTCGATGGGCAGCGGCTCGACTTCCGGATAAACGCCATATTGCTCTGCCAGCATAATCCGAACCAGTGTCGCGCTCGTTCGCGAACCCATATCCAGCGCAAGCCTTTTAATCTGCCCCAGAGGCACTCTGCTATACATTTTAACACTCAAAACCGGACCCTGGGTGGCCACACAGGCATTGGATATGATTTCATATTCAGAACTGCGGATCACTTCAATCGAAGGAATCAAACCCACATCGATACGCCCGGCAGCCAGATCATCCGCCAGCAGACTGGGATAATCCAACATCAGTTCAGTATTTTCGGCGAGCGCTTCCAGATCTTCAATCAAAGGCTTCGAGTTGAGATAGGAGACCGCCCCCACACGGATTGGGGGTGGAATCAAGTCAGACATTATCGTTTGGCTTTCATTTCCGGTTGCATTGTCCAACTTATTATAGCCAGCAGTCTTCATCTCGCAATCAGCTCACACTATGGTAAATCATTCAGAGAACGCGCTCTCGTGCACATTCTGACTACAGGTGTTACAATTCCGTACGTAACTTGGCATACATTATCTTATTCTAGCAGTTTATGCCCCCTCAATCAGGGAATATCCACTTGAAAATCCAAGGACAGACCAAATTTGGCGTCCTGCCGCAGGTGATCACCATAACTACAGGCAGCAGAAAGCAGTAACAGCATGACAGAACAGAGTCTCTCCCGGGTCGGCTTCATCGGATCTGGTCGTATGGCAACCGCTCTGGCAGGAGGACTAATTTCCTCTGGATTCACAACAAAAGACCATGTCTGTGCCAGCGACACTTATGAAGCTGCCAGGCAGAAGTTCGTCCAGGAGACCGGCGCACGGTCAGTTTCCTCGAATCAGCTGGTCCTGGAACAGTCAGAGATCATCATTCTCTCGGTCAAACCCCAGCAGATTCCCGACGTGCTTCGGGAAATCAAATCAGCTGTGACCACCCAGCACCTCCTGATTTCCATCGCGGCCGGCTGCCCACTTGCTCTGTTTCTGGATACCCTGGGAAAATCCACTCGCATGATCCGTGTAATGCCCAACACCCCCTGCCTGGTCAAACAGGGTGCCTCTGCTTTTGCGCGTGGCGGACAGGCATCGACAGAAGATGCGCAGCTGGTGGAGACATTACTTTCGACGGTCGGGATCGCTTTTGAAGTTCCCGAGTCTCAACTTGACGCGGTCACCGGCCTGTCAGGCAGCGGCCCTGCCTATATCTACCAGGTGATTGAAGCCCTCAGCGATGGTGGAGTCCGCGTGGGGCTGCCACGTCACATCGCCACACAACTGGCTGCCCAGACTGTGAAAGGGGCCGCTGAAATGGTCCTGCAGACAGGCGAACATCCCGGCACTCTCAAAGACGCGGTGACCAGCCCCGGAGGAACCACGATCGCGGGAATTCACGCGCTGGAAGCCGGCGGATTAAGAAACAGCCTGATGAACGCAGTCAGCGCGGCAACAAACCGCTCCATAGAACTCGGCAAAGGATAACTCTCTCGAACGGGATGCTGAAGCTCGGTTTTTATCACCAGACATTCTTTAATTTTATGATCCAACTTGTGCTGACTGTATCCATCTCTCAAAATAAAAGGATGCCTTCAGAGTAAAATGGGACCGGGGTAACCTGAGGTCTGTTCCGTGCCCCCGTTCCAAGTCGAATCTCTGGAGTCATGTCAGCACCAGAAAACAGCTTTGAATCATACCCGCCTGCATCCACCGGGAGAGACAACCATGCTTACCCTGCCAGTCCGTACCATTCTTTTGCTCTCGTGCCTGTTTCTAACGGGGCTCACCCTCTCACAGGCGGCTGAACCCGATCTGAAAAGTCTGTTATCTCAGCCGGTGCTGGAAAAAGATCTTCCCTGGAAAGAAGTGCAGGCCTTCATTGCGCCGCGTGTTCCCGGCATGCCGGAAATCAGCAGCGTTGAGGAATGGGAAAAATATATTTCGCAAGTCCGCAGCAACGTTCTGAATAAAGTGGTTTTTCGTGGAGAAGCCGAAAAATGGCGGGACGCTAAACTGAAAGTCGTCTGGCTCGAAACAATCGAGGGCGGCCCCGAGTATAAAATCCAGAAGTTACGCTTTGAAGCACTGCCCGGCCTCTGGGTGCCCGCGGTATTATATGTTCCCCACAAGTTGACAGGAAAAGTTCCTGTCGTCATGAATGTGAATGGTCATGACCGCAACGGAAAAGCGGCTGACTACAAGCAGGTCCGCTGTATCAACCAGGCGAAGCGGGGCATGCTGGCGATCAACATCGAATGGCTGGGCATGGGGCAGCTCAATGCTTCCGGTTTTACACATTATAAAATGAACCAGCTCGACTTGTGTGGTACAAGCGGCCTGGCCCCTTTTTATCTGTCCATGAAACGGGGCCTGGATGTCCTCTTATCGCACCCCCATGCTGATCCGAATCGTGTCGCGGTGGCCGGCCTTTCAGGCGGTGGCTGGCAGACCATTTTCATCAGTTCGCTGGATGAACGAGTGACGCTTTCCAACCCGGTCGCCGGCTATTCCAGCTTCCTGACACGCGTTGATCACACAAAAGATCTGGGGGATTCCGAACAGACCCCCAATGACCTGGCCGTCTATGCTGACTACACCCATTTGACCGCAATGCGGGCTCCCCGTCCCACCCTGCTCACCAACAACTCCAAAGACAACTGCTGCTTTGAATCGGGTTATGCACAACCCCCGCTTTTAAAGGCAGCCTTCCCGATCTTTAAACTCTATGACAAAGAAAACAATCTGCAGAAACACGTCAACGACGATCCCGGCGATCATAATTTCCTCCAGGACAATCGCGAAGCCCTCTATCGCATGCTGTCGGCTCATTTTTCGGAACCGGGCAATCCCTTACCGGTCAAGGAAATCGAATGTAACGCCGAACTCAAATCAGCAGAGGAACTCAAAGTCGAACTACCTGAAAATAATGCCGACTTCCATACACTGGCTCTCAAGCTCTGCCAGAATCTGCCCCGGCGTACGAAATCCACTCCGGAAAAACAGCGCGCTGCACTCAAACAGGTCGTGCACTTCGAGCCCGCAGAGTCTCCACTTAAGGCCACACAATCCAGCCAGACAACAACAGGCAAAACTCAAGTCACATTCTGGAAACTGAAAATCGACAAAAGCTGGACCGTCCCCGCAGTAGAATTCTCCAACGGCCCTTCGGAATCCACGACAATCCTCGTAGCAGATGCAGGTCGCAAAAGTCTGGCAGAACAGGTTCAGAAGTTACTGTCACAGGGAGAAACGGTGCTGGCCGTCGATCCCTTTTACTTTGGCGAATCGAAAATCAGTCAACGTGACTTTCTGTACGGACTGCTGGTCGCCGCAGTGGGAGAGCGCCCCCTGGGAATCCAGGCCAGCCAGTTAACTTCGATTGCACACTGGTTACGTGATCAGAAAAAACAGACTTCCGTCAAAATTCAGTCTGTCGGCCCCCGCAGCAGCCTGTTCACTCTCATAGCAGCCGCCATCGATCCGCAGGTCTTCTCCGGCGTTGAACTACAAGGCTCTCTGGGTTCGTTAAAAGAAGTGATTGAACAGGATCAATCTGTCAATCAGGCACCGGAACTCTTCTGCTTTGGATTACTGCAGCAGTTTGATATCAAAGACCTGGTCGCGCTGGCCGGAAAAGATAAAGTAAAATTCCTGGATCCCAGCGAACGTGTGAAACAGGAGTTGTCCCAGGTCCAGATCAAAAAAGATCTCGATTATCTGGGCGATGGACGCAGCGAAAAACTGGACCTGTATCTGCCCGATCCTCAATTTCAAAGCGGCCCTTATCCGGCTGTCGTGATCATTCACGGCGGAGGCTGGCACGGCGGTGATAAAGCAGCCCGCCGCGAGTTGAACATCGGAAATAATCTGGCCAAAGCCGGCTACGTCTGCGCCAGTATTAATTATCAACTCGCCAGACGGCACTCTAAATTTACAGAGAATCTCAAGCAGGTCTGGCCGGGCAATCTGCAGGACTGTAAAACCGCGGTCCGTTATTTAAGAAAGCACGCCAGGCAGTATCAGATTAATCCTGACCATATCGGCGCCATTGGCGGGTCAGCGGGAGGACATCTGGTCGCCATGCTGGCGGTGACCGGCGATGATCCTCAACTCGATCCGGAAGGTCCCTATACCGATTTTTCTACGAAAATTCAGGCCGTCGTCCCCATGTATGGCGCACATGACCTGATGACCCTGGCAAAATCACGCGATCTGCTGGACTCCTTCACCAAAGAGGAGAAAGAACTCAGCCAACAGGCTTCGGCCGTTTCACACCTCACAAAAGACGATCCCCCCTTCCTGATCTTACATGGAACAAAGGATACAACCGTCCCCGTGGAACAGTCAGAAGTTCTGCAGTCAGCACTCCAGAAAGAGAATCTCCCCTCTGAGCTGTTGATTATTGAAGGTGCTCCGCACAGTTTCCATCTGCAACCCAGCCAGCAGGATCTCAGACCTGCCGTGATCGGCTTCTTTGATCGCCACTTGAAACCCTGAGTACAACAATCACCGCTGGTGTTGACACCATCATGGACTCTGCTAAAATAAAACCAAATGTAGCCTAGGCTACATTTAACATTCATTGTACACACATTCTCTACCAGGAGATCATCAATGCGAAAGCTTCTCGCATTCAGCCTGATGTTAGGCATACTGGCAGGCTGCCAGTCCAGGCAGGATTCGGTTCCTGAAGAATCCTCTGATCAGCAGTCAGACAAGCAGTTAAAATATCCGATTCCGGTAGCCGCAACCGTGGGGATGGTCGCAGATCTGGTGAAAAATGTAGGACGAGAATATGTGGCCGTCACACAAATTATGGGTTCGGGGGTCGACCCCCACATGCATAAAGCCAGCCGTGATGATGTGCAGACAATCATGAATTCCGACATGGTCTTTTATTCTGGACTGATGCTGGAAGGAAAAATGGCGGACACCCTGATCAAGGTCGCTCGCAACAAACCTGTCTTTGCAGTCACGGAGTTGATCGACCAGAAAACCTTACTGGAACCGGACGATTTCAACGGTCATTACGACCCCCACGTCTGGATGGATGTCGCCACCTGGTCACTCTGTGTTGATGCGGTGAAAGACGCTTTGAGCCGGTATGACCCCAGGCACGCCGCTGACTATCAGAAGAATGCTGACGACTACAAACAGCAACTCAATACGCTGCATGAGTATGGATTGAAAGTGATTCAGTCCATACCGCAGAACAGTCGAATTTTAATCACCTCGCATGATGCCTTCAATTATTTTGGCCGGGCTTATGGACTGGAAGTGCTGGGAGTTCAGGGGATTTCTACAGAATCAGAAGCCGGTCTGAAACGGATCAACGAACTGGTTGATTTACTGGTCGCGAAAGATGTCAAAGCTGTCTTTGTGGAAAGCAGTGTCTCTAAAAAGAATATCACAGCGTTGATCGATGGTGCGAAAGCGCAAGGTCATGAGATTATTATTGGCGGCGAATTGTTCTCTGATGCCATGGGAGAAGCAGGCAGCTACGAAGGGAGTTACATGGGCATGCTGGATCATAATTTCACGATCGTTGCCAGAGCGCTCGGCGGCACCGCCCCTGAAAAAGGAATGCAGGGCAAACTCACCCCGTGACTCAACCCCCTCACATCCTGACCGTATTTATCTGACTCTTATATCCAGCATACATTCAATGAAATCGTTTCGATCTTATGAATACCAGCAACAGTGTTTCCCCCGACCGGCAAAACGATACTTCAAACGCTGCGATCCCCCTCTCGGTCTATGATCTGACAGTGGCATATCATCGCAAGCCTGTGATCTGGGACGTCAGCTTTGATATCCCGCCGGGTAAGCTGATTGGGATCATTGGCCCCAATGGCGCAGGGAAAAGCACACTGCTGAAAGCCGTCATGGATCTGATACCGAAAGCATCCGGACGGGTTCAGATCTTTGGCAAGTCGTATCAGAAAAATCGACACCGTGTGGGTTACGTTCCCCAGCGGGAAAGTGTCGACTGGGATTTTCCCGTGGACGCCCTGGATGTGGTGACAATGGGACTCTATAAAGAAATTGGCTGGTGTCTGCCTGTTCGCAAAAAACATAAAGTTCGTGCCATGGAAGCACTGGAGCGTGTGGGAATCGCCGACTATGCCCGCCGCCAGATCAGCCAGCTCTCAGGGGGACAGCAACAGCGGACCTTCCTGGCCCGCGCCCTGGTGCAGAATGCTGATTTATACCTGATGGATGAACCCTTCGCAGCCGTGGATGCCGCTACAGAAAAAGCAATCGTCCAGATCCTGCAGGAAATGAAAGAGTCCGGTAAAACGGCGCTGGTGATCCATCATGACCTCCAGACCGTACCGGAATATTTTGACTATGTCATCCTGCTGAATATGCGGGTGATCGATCATGGTTTGACCGCAGATGTTTTCACGCCTGAAAATCTGCAGAAAACCTATGGCGGCAGACTGACTCTGCTGGAAGAAGCAACCGAGACCATGCGTCGCCGGGAGCAGTCTTTATGAGACTGTTTGCCATGATAGTTCTGCTGCTGAGTCTCTGTCCTGCGCCTGCGCTGCTCGCAGCCGAGCCCTCTATTTCCCAGGAATCCATTACAGACCGCAGCATTTCCCTTCCTGAATGGAAAGACTGGAGACGGGTTTTCTTTTTAGAGGACTATAACACGCGCATCGTCATTCTGGGCACGACATTACTGGGCATGTCCGCCGGCATGATCGGCAGTTTTGCCCTGCTGAGAAAACGAGCCCTGATGGGGGACGCTTTAAGCCATGCCACCCTGCCCGGCATAGCACTGGCTTTTATTCTCGCGACATCACTGGGCATGAATGGCAAAACCCTGCCTGTGCTGCTGTCGGGAGCTGCCATCAGCGGATTGCTGGGGATCGCATCCATTCTGCTGATTCGTAATTTAACCCGTTTAAAAGAAGACGCCGCCCTGGGAATTGTGCTCAGTGTTTTTTTTGGAGCGGGAGTCGCATTACTGGGAATTGTCCAGCAGATGCAGACGGGTCACGCAGCCGGACTCGAATCTTTTATTTACGGTAAGACCGCATCAATGGTCGCCAGCGATGCCTGGCTGATTGGCAGCGCGGGTCTGACCTGTATGCTGATCTCTATCTTCCTGTATAAGGAACTCACACTACTCTGTTTTGACGAAGGCTTTGCGCACTCACGGGGCTTCCCCGTTGTCTTTCTCGATATGATTCTGATGGGACTGGTTGTGGTAGTGACGATCATTGGTCTCCAGGCGGTTGGTCTGATTCTGATGATTTCACTCCTGGTGATTCCCCCCGCGGCAGCCCGCTTCTGGACAGAAAAGATCTTTTACCTCTCGCTCGTCGCTACAGTCCTCGGAGCGCTCAGTGGAATGATAGGCTCTGCCATGAGCGCGATTTTCCCCAACCTGCCTTCCGGTGCGATGATTGTACTGGTGGCAACCAGCATGTTTCTGGTCAGCATGGTTTTTGGAATTCCCCGGGGCATTCTGATCCGCAAAGTCAGACGCTATCAACTGAATACTAAAGTCAATCGACAACACCTGTTGCGCAGCATCTATGAATACTTGGAAGCGCATCGCATGCTGGCAGAAAAACAGATCAAACCGGTGCCCGTCACTGCCCTCTACCAGATGCGCAGCTGGTCGCCAACAGCACTCCACAAAATCATCCGGCGTGCCGAACAGAATGACTTAATTGAGACCGTTTCCGGTGATCAGATACGATTGACACCCCTGGGTCTGACCGAAGCCGCACGGGTCGTTCACGAGCATCGACTCTGGGAACTGTACCTCATCACCTATGCCGACGTGGCGTCGAGTAAGGTCGATCGGGACGCCGATGCCATCGAACATGTCCTGGAACCGGAAGTCATTGCTGAGCTGGAAGCGTTACTGATTCAACAGGCGTCCTCCGATATTTTAGCCAGCCCTCACACGCTGGAGATCGATCCGGGAAACACGGATTCATCGGTCTCTCAATCCGGGAGGCCTGGTTCATGAATGTCATTCGAGAAGCATTGAGCCAGTGGAACTGGTATCTGGATGGCTGGATCATTGTCGCGGGAATTCTCTGTTCTGTCGCAACAGCCCTGCTGGGAAATTTTCTGGTCTTGAGAAAAATGAGTATGCTGGGTGATGCGATTACGCACGCCATCCTGCCCGGTCTTGCTGCCGCGTTTTTCATCAGTGACAGCCGCAGCAGTCTGCCCATGTTTGTCGGTGCGGTCATCGCGGGAATTTTAACAGCCCTGTTCACAGAGTGGATTCGCAGCTTCGGAAAAGTGGACGAAGGCGCTGCCATGGGAGTGGTTTTCACATCACTGTTTGCGCTGGGTCTGGTCATGATTGTGCAGGCTGCGGACCATGTTGACCTGGATCCGGGCTGCGTACTCTACGGTGCAATTGAACTGACTCCCCTCGATACGGTTCTGATTGCCGGCTGGGAAATCCCCCGGGTTGTCGCCGTGCTCTCGATTGTTCTGTTAATCAACCTGTTGTTTGTGATTTGCTTTTTCAAGGAACTCAAACTCAGTTCATTCGACCCGGCTCTCGCAACGACCACGGGATTTAACGCCACACTGATCCATTACACGCTCATGACACTGGTCGCGATCACGGCCGTCGCCAGTTTTGAAACAGTGGGCAATATTCTCGTTGTGGCAATGTTTGTGGTTCCCCCCGCTGCCGCCTACATGCTTACCGATCGCCTGGGACGCATGATTGTTATCAGTGTGATACTGGCTGTCATCGCTGCCATCACGGGACACATCAGCGCCATAACCGTTCCACACTGGTTCGGTTATGGCAGTACTTCTACCGCCGGGATGATGGCCGTCGCCGCGGGTCTGCTGTTTGTTCTGGCTGCCCTGTCCGGCCCTCGGCATGGAATTCTGGTCATTTTTGTTCGAAGGCAGTTCCTGGCCTGGAAAATACTGGCAGAAGACATCATCGCGCTCATGTATCGTATTGAAGAACGTGACCCGGACCTTAAACCGGATGCCGGCTATTTGCGCGAGATTCTATTCTCCCGCGCCTGGCCCACCCGTCTCACACTCTATTACCTGACACACCAGAACCAGATTGCTGGATCAGATGGTCAATTTGAATTGACTGAAGCGGGCCGTGATCGGGAACGTCAACTGGTTCGTTCACATCGTCTCTGGGAACACTACCTGGTCGAACACGCGGGCATGTCGACAGAAACCATTCACAGACAGGCCGAACGACTGGAACACTTTACCGATCGCCAGTTACGTGAAAAGTTGAATGAGGATACGAACGAGACGGACCAGGATCCCCACGGCAGTCCTATTCCTCCCGAAGAACTCACCAACTGAGGAAGATCCGGCTTCCCCCCCCAGCGTCAGACATTCCAGGCCCGGAAGCCTGTATTCATTAATGCTCTGAAGGTACAGGAACTTCCTCTTCTTCGGTTTCTGTTGCCGAATCCTGTTCATCAGCAGGAACCCAGCCCCGGTCAACAATCAATCGGGCGCCCCGCCTGAAACTGAGATAGGACCAGGCCCACTGCATCACCACCAGTACCCGGTTTTTAAAGCCGGTGAGATAAAACACGTGCACGACCAGCCAGACGACCCAGGCAAAAAAACCAGCCAGCTTGAACCGCCCCATTTCGACAATGGCGCGACTGCGTCCAATGGTAGCCATCTGACCTTTGTCCCGGAAATGGAACTTGCTGCGCGGCTTGCCTTTGACTTCATTGCGAATCGTTTTCCCGATGAATCGCCCCTGCTGCAAGGCAACGGGAGCAGTTCCCGGCAGTGGGCTGCCTGTCTGATGGGTATAACTGGCCTGGTCGCCGGCCACAAATACATTCGGATGTCCTTCCAGGCTCAAATCCGGTTCGACAAGCACCCGGCCACGATTATCGACGTGCATGCCTCCTGCCTGTCCGAGTTCGGAAGCCTCAACTCCTGCCGCCCACAACACCGTGGCAGCCCGGATTCGCTCATCCCCTAGTTCCACTCCCTCGGCATTGATATTCGTTACCACAGATGAGGTCCAGATCTGAACTCCCAGCTTCTCCAGATCACGGGCCGCCCGGTTTGACTGCTGCTCGGAAAACATGGGCAAGATTCTGGGGCCTGCTTCCACTAAAATGACGCGGGTATGACTGGGATTGATTCGTCGAAAATCCCGTGAGAGCGTAAAGCGGCTCATCTCCCCGATGGCACCTGCCAGTTCCACCCCGGTAGGGCCTCCCCCCACGATCACGTAAGTCAGATACTTCTTTTGCTCATCCTGATCGGTTACGCGTTCCGCATGCTCGAAGGCAGACAGGACCCGTTTTCGGATTTCTGTTGCCTGTGAGATTGTCTTCAGGCCGGGAGCATATTTTTCCCACTCATTATGACCGAAATAGCTGTGTGTCGCACCACAGGCCAGTACCAGGTAGTCGAACTCCAGTTCGCCGAAATCGAATTTGACTTTTTGTCCGGGAAGATCGATCGACTCCGCTTCCCCCAGTAAAACACTGGTATTGCGATAAGCGGAAAGCAAGCTGCGAATGGGGGTGGCAATATCTGCGGGGCTGAGCCCGGCCATCGCCACCTGATAGAGCAGCGGTTGAAACAGGTGATAGTTATGGCGATCCACCAGGGTGACTTCCACTCCGGCTACTCCCCCCAGTTCCAGTGCCGCATTCAATCCGGCGAAACCACCGCCGATGATCAGTACCCGTCTGGTGTCGGACTTGCTTCGAGGGTTCTGTAAAGTATTCATTTCATTAATTTTTTAGACAGGACGTTCCATTCAATCAGACAGAAGTAAGCGCCCCTTTGATGCCGATTAAGAAAACACACTATAGCCATTCTAGTCGATTCGTCTACACACACAAAATATCTTCTTGAAAATTCAGGGTGTTCTGCCTGGAAACAACAAATTCAAATGAATTTCAGGCAAGAATCTCATGAATCACTTCGCCATGCACATTCGTCAGGCGGCGTTCAATCCCGTTGTGATACCAGGTGAGACGGGTATGGTCGATCCCCAGTAAATGGAGCACGGTGGCATGATAGTCATGCCAGGCAATCGGTTTTTCAACAGCTTTCCAGCCAAATTCGTCAGTCGCTCCATAACTGGCTCCATGCTTAAGCCCGCCGCCTGCCATCCAGACTGAAAAACCATTCATATTGTGATCACGGCCGGTACCAACCTGATCAGAAGCAGACTGCGTAAACGGTGTCCTGCCAAACTCCGTGGAAAATAGAACCAGTGTATCATCCAGCATGCCCCGCTGCCTCAAATCCTGTAACAAACCCGCGATGGGCTGATCGATGCGGGCTGCTTCACGTAAATGATTGCCTTTCACGTTTTCATGGCCGTCCCAGTTGATCCGCGGTGATCCAAACGGGCCTCCCGAAAACAATTGCACAAAACGAACCCCCTGTTCAAGTAAGCGTCGCGCCAGCAGACAGTTACGTGCAAACGGAGCTGTGACTTCGGAATCAAAACCGTACAGTGACTGGGTGGCAGAAGTTTCAGTGGTCAAATCAGTAACCCGGGGTACCGCCAGCTGCATTTTGGCGGCCAGTTCATGGCTGCGAATTCGTGCTTCCAGATCGCTGTTCGAGCCCATCCGCTCCAGGTGGCCCTGGTTGAACTGGTTTAATAACCGCCGACTGGCTTGTTCCGTTGTTTTCGAGATGTTTCGTTCAGGGAACAGATCGCGTATCGCTGGCCCCTGAGATTGAAAAGGCACCCCCTGGTGCAGAGCGGGTAAGAAGCCATTCGACCAGTTAATCGTTCCTGCAGCGGGGTAACCGCGTACGTCAGGCAGCACCACAAACGAAGGCAGCTCATCGGTTTCACATCCCAGCCCATAGGAAAGCCAGGATCCCAGGACCGGAAACCCATTCAAACGGAATCCCGTATTTTCCTGGAAGGTGGCGGGAGTGTGATTGGCGGAATCTGCTTTCATGGACCGCAACAGCGTGAGCTCATCTGCCTGGGCCGCGATGTGAGGAAACAGATCGGAAATCCACAGACCGCTTTCCCCGCGCTGGCGGAATTCAAAATCGTTTTTACGCAACAGGCCGACTTTACCGAAAAAGGTTTCGGGAGTTTTATCAGCAGGCATCGTTTTGCCGTGCAGGTCTTTCAGCGCAGGTTTATAGTCAAAGGAGTCCAGATGGCTCAGGCCTCCGATCAGGCAGATATGGACCACCCGTTTGACCCGAGGCGGAAAATGAGGTGCCGTTGATGCCTCCCGGGACGCTTCTGCAGCGGGAACCGGTTTCTGATGCAACAGCAAATCCATGACGGCCGTTCCCGCCAGACCAGAGCGCGCCCAGGAAAAGAATTCACGACGCGACATCGATTCGCAACCAGCGTCAGTTACGGAGTGTTCTTGTTTCTGAAATGACATCCTGCTCTCAATTCACATATAAAAATTCATTGCTGTTGAGTATCACCCGGCATAATGCGGAGAGTCCGTGTTGCTCGCAAAACTCGCATGCTGTTGACAACTCTGCAGGCTGCGGTTGACGCTGATAAGCCAGTAAGAACAGCTCTTCAACCTGTTTCTCCTGTCCGGTACCGACGCGCTGCTGAATGCGTTCAGCAAGATGATCTGACATTCTTAAAACAAAAGAAGTGTTCATCAGCGAAAGTGCCTGGAGGGGCGTTGTCGTTGAGGCACGGTCCGGTGTGGTAGTCGAGGGATCGGGACAATCGAACGTCTCCAGCAAAGGATGCCGTCCGCCTCTTGCAGAAAATCGATAGATCGATCGACGATTAAACTCTCTGCCGACCGGATCCAGCGGCTCATAAAACTGCGTCCCTTTGAAAAAATAGGACTTCACATCCTGGTATCCCCGACCCCCGACCTGGGCATTCAGCTGTCCTGATACTTTTAAAATGGAATCGCGAATCGACTCTGCTTCAATTCTCTGCGGACTCTTGCGCCACAACCACTGGTTGTCGGCATCGACACTCAACGCATCCAGGTCGAGTTGAGCTGACTGCTGATAGGCGGCAGAGAGCAGAATCAGACGGTGCAATGATTTCAGACTCCAGTTTTTCTGAATCAGCTGGCGCGCCAGCCAGTCCAGCAATTCCGGATGACTGCAGTCGCCTCCATTAAATCCGAAGTCGTTGGGAGTATTTACAAGCCCCCGCCCAAAATGATAATGCCAGACTCGATTAACGATCACCCGGGCAAACAGCGGGTTCTTCGCACTGGTTACCCAGTCTGCAAACCGGATTCTGCGATCATGGTCCGAGCTGTCTGCCGCCAGCCCCAGGTCTCCGTCGACCCCCTGAATGGCCTGTAAGCCTCCAGGGCTCACAATACCGGCTGGCGCAGTGACACTGCCTCGCTTCAGCAAATGCATTTCAGGCGGTTTCCGGGAAAGTGCCGCATAAGCTTTTTTCGGCTCAACCGACTGCAGTTGCTTCATTCTGCTTTGCAACTCAGTTCGTTCCCGTTGCAATGTGTTTCGTTTTGCCTGCTCTACGGGAGACAGTACTGCAAGCAGTTCTGCCTCTGAGAAAAAGGTCCCTTCGCCTGTTGCAGACTCCTGAATTTCTGCCGCAGTCAAGGCCCGGTCATATAAACGCGCTTTCGTGATCAGCCCCTTCAAAAGTCGATTTCCAGCAGGTGAGCCATGACGCAAACCAAAGAGCACCTCCGTTTTTCCTGCAGGAAACGATTGCAGGCCACTTGACCGATAAGACTTTCCATATGGTTTTCCATTTCGCCAGGCGGTGACCCTGCCGTCCGCAGCATACACAATGGCAATCTGAACTTCCCTTTCATTCGCCTCCTGTTCCGGCTGACCCTGGAATGATTTCGTACGATTAAAGTGATCGCTGCCAGCCAGCCAGTGCCCCGGCTGCTGTTCTCCGAATACAATCGCATCAAAGATGGTGCCATCCCCAGTCTGCACACTCAGAATGCCGCCTCCCCGCTGATTCAGATTTGCCAGTTGAACCCAGGCTTCCAGAGTTTTTTCAGTCAACTCCTGTTTGAGGGGTTCCGTTTTCAGATAGGCTTGATCTCCATCCAGCAACAGCCCTTCCCCGGTCTGCCTGGCGGAACCATGTAACGTTCCCTGTAAACCACCCACAAGGTCCTGTGTGCTCTTCCGAAAATCCCAGGCTGCTATGGGTGACGTCAATACACCAGCAGACTCTGTCTTTCCCTCTGCTACACGTGAAGCAAGTATTCTCTGGCGCGCAACGGTCTCTAATTCCAGCAAAGCCTTCTGAGTTTCATTGAGAGTCTTTTTTGTCTGCGTCAGTTCCCGCTGAGCATTTTCATAAACGGGATCGGGCAGACCCCGTTCCCCATGGGCCACACCGGAGAGTGCCGCTGCAAACTGATAGTATTCCTTCTGGCTGATCGGATCGAATTTATGATCGTGGCAACGGGCACAGTTGACAGTTAATCCTAAAAACGTCTGACCGACAACGCCGACCATGTCTTCCAGTTCATCCTGTTTCATCGTCGCCCGCATTGTTTTACTGACGGGAATTACGACATCATGCGGGCCTGCCACCAGGAATCCGGTTGCCTTGATCGCCTGTGGATTATCTGGCTCCAGCAGATCACCCGCCAGTTGTAATTTCACAAATCGATTATAAGGCAGATCCTGGTTCAGTGCCTCAATCACCCAGTCCCGATAATGCCAGGCGTTCAAACGAGGCTGGTCTCTCTCAAAGCCGTTGCTCTCGCCAAACCGGACCACATCCAGCCAGTGACGAGCCCAATGCTCTCCATAGTGAGGTGAAGCAAGCAGGCGATCAACCAGTTGCGAATACGCATCTGGCGACTCATTTTCCAGGAAGGCATCCACTTCTTCCGGCTCGGGAGGCAAGCCGGTTACTGAATAGGAAAGACGTCGAATCAGGGTTCGACGATCAGCCACGGGTTGAGGCTGAAGGCCCTGCTCCTGCAACTTGCTTAAGATAAACGCATCGATCGTATTTTGTCCCCAGCCATCATCGGGCAGAGAGGGAATAACCGGATTCTGTAGAGGCTGCAGAGACCACCAGTCATAGCCGCCCCGCTTCTCAGTGGTTTTACTGAAGGCATCGATCTGATCAGTGCCCCACGGGGCACCAGCGGAAATCCACAATTTGAACAGCTGTTTCTGCCTGGCTGTCAGGGGATGCTCAGGTGGCATGGCATCGGATTCGATATATTGCCACAACAGGCTTTCTTCCAGCTTTCCCGTCTGAAGTGCCGGCCCGCTTTCACCACCCTGAAACGCTGACTTTCGATTGGAAAAATCAAAACCGGCACGGGGATCCAGGCCGGCATGACAGTCCAGACAGTGCGCCGCAATCAAGGGTGCCATCACACGGTCAAACTCAGCACCTGCCGTCTCTGCATTTTGAAACGGGTCCGCCGCGTGAGACCTCACTGATAGGCTCAGTACGATAAATACTGACAAAATAATCAGACTCCATCCCGGACCACCTGCACGCATGGCAAAATTCTTTCTGCTGTCGTTCCAATGAGTCTTGTGAGGCAATTGAATACCGGCTGCCCGGCTGCGGAGGTTGACACGCTCCCCGGAGAGCAATATCATATTTCACTATTGAAACTTATTTCATATATGAAGTCAACAACAATGAGCATTCCCGATACAAAACGTAAATCAGAAGCCACTGCCTCACCCAGCCTGCAGCGGGGAATCGCACTTCTGGAATACCTCGCCCGACATTCGCATGGCTGCACACTCAGCGAACTCAGCGAAGAACTGACCATCCCCCAGGCTTCTTTATTGCGAATTGGAAAAGCTCTGGAAGAACTCGGCTATTTATCACGGGATGTCACTACTAAAAAGTATTATCTGACAAATCGATTTCTGCAGTTGATTCCGCCGACGGTCCAGGACCGCCCACTAATGGAATGTGTCATTGGGCCGATGAGAGAACTGCGAGACACGACCGGTGAAACGACTCAGTTCTGCTGTTTGATTGACAGAGAGATCGTCATCCTGGAACAGATGCTGGCGCGACATGCATTTAAATATTCTGCTGAGATCGGCGCCCGCGCCCCGTGTTACAGCTGCGCGCCGGGCAAGGCGATCGCTGCCTTTCTGCCAGACAATGAACGCGATGACCTGGTCAACCGTCTGCACTTTAAGCGATTTACACAGCACACCATCACGTCAAAGCGCGCATTTCTGAACGAACTGGATCTGATTCGTCAACGGGGTTATGCCATCGATCACGAAGAAGGGCTGGTGGGAATCCGCTGTATCGCAGCACCCATCCTGGACCGAAATGGAATTGGAATCGCCGCGTTTACGATCACAGGACCTGCAGAGCGGATCCCGCAGGATGAATATCATTCGCTGGGGCTGGTCGTTCAGTCCCGGGCGAATGCGGCGACTGCAGCCTATAATCGATAAACATTGATGACTTCGTGGCCCTCCGCGCATCACAATCCATACAGATGCCACGACTGCTTCAATCCCGCATTTCCTGACGATTGCTTCACTCGGATTTCCTGCGCATTCACGGGGCAGTTGATCCCTCCACAGGCATGTTGCAATTTGACATCCTGCTTTCGCAACCTAGCTTTAATTTAACTGAATCCAATTGATGTATATCTACAATGTCATTTCGACTTAAAACAGACATCAATATCTGAATCCAGTACAATCTGCCATGTCTCCGTTTTAAAACTGACTGGTGAAACAAATGCAGAAGCAAAGAACTGCAGTAGTGATCTCCCTTCCGTTATGAAACACAGATATTGCAAACAGAGATTTTTTCGTGATATGCAAGGCACATGCGTTTTTATCAGAACAAATTGTGTTAGAGCTCTGCTCGATATACCAAAGGTCGCAAGATGAACAGCCCCCTCATAGCATCGAATAATCCCACGCCGAGTTCAGCCTCGGTGCACGGGAGCTATAACATGGGCTCGTCCAAGATTCTCAGACAGCTGATCTCGCTATCGGAAAACTTTGAAGAATACACCCTCGGGTCCGACAGCAGCGACCTGATCGATCAGGTAATTTCCCGGAAACACCTTCGTAATCTCCTGTCTGCACTACAGGCCCGGGATGCTTCCACGCTTTGTCACTCAAGACGTGTTGCTTTTCTGGCTAAGGGTATCGCTACAAATCTGGGCTGGGAAGGAATCCACCTGAAACGACTCGAAGTGGCAGCCCTGTTACACGATATTGGAAAAATCGGCGTCCCGGATCACATCATCTTCAAGCCAGGTAAATTGACATCGGAAGAAATCGAGCTGATGTCGCATTACCACAACATCGGGATTGATGTCCTGCAGGCTTGCCGTACCGATCATGAAGTATTAACGATCCTCTCGCAGACCCGCTATCACTTCAGTGGGGCCACCAACGGTTACCAGTTCATCGGCAGCGAAGTCAACCAGGGTGCCCGGATTCTCGCAATTGCCGATGCTTACGATTCGCTGGCGACAGACCAGGTCTATCGCGCGGGGAAAAAACATGAAGAAATCATGTCCATTCTCATGGAAGCGGCGGGAACGCAGTTCGACGGAAATATTGTCTGCGCACTTTCACGCTGGGAACAGAATGAACAACAGGCCTTTCATGATGCCTTACTGGAGGTCAACCGACTGTTTCAGCCGAAAGAATTTACAGAACGGGAAGCGCTGGAAGCGAACCTGATCAGTAATATTTTTTCATACCTGTTTCAGATTGAAAGTCTGTACGATGGTTTTTATATCGTGAATTCGGATCTGGAGTTTGTTGTTTTCAGTCCCGGTCTGGAAAAACTGGCAGACCTGCGTGCCATTAATATGCTGGGAGAATCATGGAGCAGCACCAGCCTGCCTCTCACCAACAGGGAAGGCACAAACCTGACATCAGCCGAATGTTCGATGAACCGGGTCATTGCCAATGGCAAGCCCATGACCACGGAATTCATGCTCGAGCGACCGGGGGGTCGACTGATCAACATTGAAGTCCAGTCAGTGCCGATGTTTGGTGACGATGGTCGCCTGCTGGGCGTGACTGAAATCTTCAGGGACCTGTCGCGAAGCCTCAAACGTCCGAAAGAATACAACGATCTCAAACTGGCAGCCAGCCTGGATGCATTAACGTCGGTTGCCAACCGAGGTGAACTGGAAACTCAACTGGCGATCATGCTTTCCAGAATTCAGAAAGAACAGAATCCGGAACCCTTGAGTCTGATCTTTATTGACGCGGATCATTTCAAAGACATCAACGACAGTTATGGCCACCCGACAGGCGATGAAGTCCTGGTAGAACTGGCGCGTCTGTTCCAGCATGAAACCTACTCGGGTGAACTGGTCGGCCGGTATGGCGGCGAAGAGTTCGTCATTCTCTGCCCTGAGACCGCCCTGGAACATGCCGTTAAAAAAGCAGAACGCCTGCGCCTGGCTGTCTCAAACCTGAAAATGGAGAACCAGCCTAATATCAGAGTTTCAGCCTCATTCGGCGTGGCTCAGTATGAGCCAGGTGATTCTCTGGAAAGCCTGTTTCACCGTGCTGATTCCGCCTTGTATCAGGCGAAAGAAACAGGGCGAAATAAGGTTCGCGCACTGACCTGCGAACAACTCAAGACGGGTGAGATCATTCCGGATGCATTGCCGGAAAAATCAGATTCAGACGGAATGAAATTCGAAAGTACATTCAACGCACTGATCTCCTCAGACTTCATTGTCTATAAACTGGGTGGTTTCGTAAACGACAACCAGGCACGATTGACTGAAGTCAGTACGAACCGGGCGGTGATGCGCCTGGGCAAGGCTGGATTACTTCCGTTCTGGGGTAAAACAGATGATCGTAAACCAGTCGAAATCGAAGTCGTATTCGGATCGTCTACTAAAAAATCATCCAGCAACAGGCGACAGACATCTTCTCAGGTAGAAATCGCAACTCGAATCACTCCGCTGGGATGGATTAAACAACCTGAGGTCTTTCAACAGCGGGCGGGACGTGTTTTTCGTCTGCTGAAAGATTACTTCGCAGCCGAATGATTCGTCCTCTTTCCAACGGCAGAACCTGCCGGTTGATACCGGACATGCTTCGCAGCATCCCTCTCCAGCAGAAGCCGGGCAATCCAGTCAAGATTTTCGGAATACGCGGACTGAGGCAACTCTTGAACTTCCAACGATTTTATCTGTCATACAGCCCCGGATAATCCGCAAGATACGAAAAACCGTGCACAGCGGAATAACAGGAATCCGATAAACCAAGCGTATCGATTAACAATTAATCTGCGCATGGCGGTCTCCCAAGTGGCTTTAAAATCATTGATCAAACAATCATTTCAGACAGTCTTCCGAATTAAATCCCGGAACGTTTTTTTTACGTTTCTGATTTTGATTCTGACCGGCTTAACCGGATGCGCACATACTGACGGTGAAGAGTACGGAATCTGTTCTCCCGCATATAACCGGGTGAAGAAATGCTTTTTGTTTCATAAAGATAAATGTTCTCCCCATCCGTACCACTCATTTGACGGGTACCAGGCGCATCTCGACAAACTGGTAGTCAAACACGCGGCCAAAAAGTGTGCGAAAGAATCCCTCAAAGAGATTTCCTGCAATTGTAAAGACAAACCTTCAAAGGCATTCCGAAAAGGATATCAGGAAGCCTATGTTGATATCGCACTGGGTGAATCCGGACAAGTGCCTCCCGTCCCCCCCGAGGAGTACTGGGCCGCGCATTACCGAACTCCCGAAGGCTATCTGGAAATCCAGGAATGGTTCACCGGTTATAAACTGGGGGCAGAGCATGCACTGGCGGGAGGTCGATATGAATACGATGAAATCGCCACTCCCTATTCTCTCGCCGGTCACAACCAGCCGGCTTATAAACAGTGGGACGCGGGCACTGTCTATCCAACTGAACCAATCCCGCCGGCTCATCCAGAAACTCAATCAGTTCCTCCGGCTTCCATTATTAATCCCCCGCCACGACCGGAACCCCATGAACTGAAATTGCCGAAACCATCTGTCAATCAACCCCGACAGCCACAACAGACTCACCCCCAGCACCATCAACCCTTACCACCACCTCCGGCGCTGCCGGGAGATGCGGCGCCGGCAAAACCGGTTCTACCTCAACCAGAGTTACATAAACAACCACAACCACCGGTCACAGCACCCAGGCTGCCTCCCGTGATTAAAGCACCGGCGGTGCAACCTGAAACTTCTGCTACCCAACAGCCTGATGTACCAGCTTATATCAATGATGATCCACCTCCGAGCCCTTTTACACTGCAGTCGTATCCTTACACCCCTCTGCCTGAAATGCCCACTTCAGCAGCAGATCGAAATGGGCAACAGATTGATCAAATCAATTACTCGAACCGGATGAATTTTTCTACCACTGAGACACTGCCTGACTATCGATCCCGAAGATGAGACGCGATTTTTCAGGGAAACATGAAACTTGTTTCACAGAAATCTGAGTAAGGAAATGACCGACAGTATGTCGTTAGAAATCAAAAACGCAGCAGTTGAATTAAAAGGTTCGACCAGGATGCAACAGTATCGAAAACCAACACACGCAGTTAAGTGGCACATCTTTTGTGTTTTCTGGTTCTCATTATTATTCAATGGTTGCGCTGCGATTCATCCTCTGAAAGGTGTTCCCGCTCAATACCTGCCGACTGAGTACAAAGGGGAAACTCGATCAGGAAAAGAAACCATCGATCTCTCCCTGCTGCGGCAACCTGCTCCCAAACAATATCTGTTAGATTCAGGCGATGTACTGGGGGTTTATATTGAAGGCGTGCTTGGCCAGTTTAAAGATGTTCCCCCCGTTCACTTCCCGCAGACACAGGAGGTTGCCCCCTCTCTGGGTTACCCGATTCCGATTCGTGAAGATGGTACGATTTCCCTGCCACTGATCGGTACCGTCTTTGCCCGCGGCTTGACACTGACTCAACTGGAAGAAACGATTCGTCGCAAATATACCACTGAAAAAAGCATCCTGCGGGAAGGCCGCGACCGCATCCTCATCAGTCTGCAAAAACCCCGGTCCTACCGAGTCCTTGTAATCCGCCAGGAAAACTCCAACGATATCGTGGGTACGACCATCGGGAATCTGAACGTCGGAAGATCAAAGCGGGGTACAGGGCGGGTAATCAATCTGCCGGCTTATAATAATGACGTGCTGCATGCACTCGCGGAAACGGGAGGACTGCCGGGACTGGACGCAGAAAACTCCATCTATATTATTCGCGGAGGGGCGCATGGGATGAATCAGCCAGTCTGTCCCCCACCCATCCAGACCGGCACTCATACATCTGACAACTCGGATTCAGACCAGAAGATTCAGCAGGTATCCGATTCCTACACGCCGATCCCCCACTATTCGCCAACCCCCGAAGACCCGGATTTTGAAGTCGGACAGCCTCTGTATTCCAGTGAAGGGAGTTTTTACCCGGGTGATTACATGGCACCGACCATCATGAACGACTCCACCATGCAACGCTCGGGAATCATCAAAATTCCCATTCGCCTGAGTCCGGGAGAACAGGTCCATCTCACACGCGATGATATTATTCTGCATGATGGCGATGTGGTATTTATTGAATCACGAGATACGGAAATATTTTATACCGGCGGTCTGCTGGGTGGCGGGCAATACACTTTGCCCCGCGATTACGACCTGGACATTCTGGGTGCCATTTCCATTGCACAGGCATCCGGAAACAGCGGAAACAGCAAGTCGGCAGGGGGCCCCTCTGCTTTGAATCAGGATGTCACCATCAGTGCGAGTAATGCCATCATCCTGAGACAGTTGCCCAATGGAACACAGCTGCCGATCAAAGTGGATCTCTACGAAGCCGTGCGTACTCCCAGCCAGCGTATCTTAATTCAGCCCGGCGACTACGTGATCCTGCAATATACCAAATCAGAAGCGATTGGGGCATTCATTGAAAGACACCTGTTGGAAGGTGCCCTGTTCGGGCTGGCAGCATCCAATCTTCAGGGAGGTGGTGGAAACCGATAGTGCTTTGGCAAGCTGGAAATTGAGGGTTGGGCATCACTCCAACAATGTGCCCGGACCCGTTCGACTATTTCCTGATAACGAACCCCTTGTCTGCATCAGGAACTGCCAGAACCGCTTCTCCCGTGTATCGCTTATCGTTTTTCGTATTGCGACCGATCAACAACATATTCTCGTTGACCTGATCGATTCCTAAAGCGCAGTCCTGATCATATTTCGCTGTAAAATTGAAATTCATATCTGCCTTGAGAAGTTTGGAACCATAGCAACCAAACCACCACTGGTTTTCCGCATAGGCTGCCGTCTGGATTCCCATCAAGGTATAGCCGCTTTTCAATACATGCTTCTTGATGAATTTAAAACTGGAATCATATTCATAGAGATAATTTTCGTCGACGCCTTCAGGTAAGCCTCCCACCACGATATATTTCCCGGCGTGACAGGCAATTCCTCCTGCTCCAAAAGTAACTTCGGGAGTCTGATGTTTGGCGATCAGCAACAGCTTTTCTGCATCATAGACATACACCCAGGAATCCGCTTTTCCCTTGGGATTATTGAAATCTCCGAAATTCACGGCCACGAAAACTTTGCCTTCATGGTAACAGAGATCACCATGGTGATTTCCCACGGGTATTTTTACCAGGACTTTCCCTGCAGAATTGGTTTTGACCAGTTCGGTGGTGAAGCTCCAGAAAATATTTCCCAAGCCATCAACACAGAGTCCCTGCAGATGATGGGGATAAGTCCCCTCACACTGAGTCTGGGAATAGAGTGGTTTTTCCACAGGCGGCTTCGCGGGATCTTCAGCATGAACCGAGAAGATCATGCCCGGAGTCAGCAGCAACCCCATGATGATATGCTGAATTTGTGATTTCATAACAATTTGCTCCTCGTCAATCACGGCTTCTCTCTGCAGGTCGAAAATCGTTGTCCCGCGTCGTTGGTCTCATTCTCCGAGATTATTAATCTGAAGAAATCAGGTCCGGACCGTCACCGGCTCTTTTTTCATAAGTCCCCTTTGATGATTTTACATATTTGGTAAAACCAAGTTCTCCCAGGCGCTTATCATCATTCAAGGTCCGTTTTGCTTCAGCATCCGACCATTTACCTGAAAAATAGGCAGCCGTAATGACCTTACGGACAGGCTCACCTGTTTCAGGATGAGTTGTCAGGATCGGATCACTCATTCTCTGTATCACTTCAAACCGTTCTCCGGCGGAACCATCCGGAAGCACGACTTCATATACGTAAGTAGGCATAAACTACTTTTACCTCACCGTTGAACTGAGATTTACCAGCACAGCACCTAATCAAGATTGCGAACCCTGATTTCAGATACCATCTGGCATGAGTATAACAGAATTCCAGGGGAGCACTCTCAGGATATCGAACCAATACCCAGATTTCAGCCTCTCAGCTGATTTCACCCCGGGTCACCTGCAGAGACAGAGTTTCGGTTAAAACTGCCATTATTGAATACCGATTGCAAACCTGAGTCGAGAGACTCCTTAAAACGCCTGATTTCAGCCGGCTTTGACAAAAACATTCCATTTTTGATTGTGGCGACCCCTGCTCTCGCCCACGACCATCTAAACAAACGAATCCTCATTCCTGAATAATGGGATTATATCTGAAGCATCAGCTGTGGAAAAGGTCCTGACATTTGCAGCTTAAGCTTGCGAATTAGTGACTGGTATATCTGGACCCGGCCAGCTAGAATCTGTTAGCATCACCAATTACGACACCCGGATCAACTCACATACGTATACACAACGTGGATAGTTTTTTTACAGGAGAACAGTCAGTGCAAGTTGAGATTACTTGTCGGCATGGTAGCGTTTCAGATAGCCTGCGAGATTATATTACAACAAAGTCTGAGAAGTTGCTGACGTATTTTGAGCGTGTCACTGCAATCCAGATCACGATCGACCAGGGTGAAAACCAGAACCGGGTCGAAATTCTTGTTGATGCAGAACATAAACATAATTTTGTTGCTCACGCTGAAGGAGACGAAGTGAAACCAAACTTCCAGTCTGCCTTGAGCAAAATGGAACAACAGATCAAAAAATATAAACAGAAAATTCAGGATCATCGCCGCGATCTTCCCATGAACGAAATTGCGGAGAATGGGCTGGCAGAAGCGGAAGCCGAAGAGGAAGCCGAATCTGAATCAGATTAATTTCCAGAGCTCAGCATGTTTTTTACTGAGTGTTTGGAAGAACTCGCTTACAATATTTAATAGTGTGACCCGCGATGTGAACATTGAGTTTCAATCAACACTGCGTGTCATGATTCACACATTAGTTTTGCGTAACGACCGCAAACACTGATTTTTTGCAGATGTAGTTAGTTAGAAGGAAAGAATACATGAAGTTAACAGACTTCGTGGTTTCGGACGCGATCATTCCGGAATTGAATGTCACTACCAAAGAAGAAGCGATCCGCACAATGGTTGCTGGCCTGAAGAATGCCGGCAGCATTTCAGCAGATGACGAAGAAGGTATCGTCTCAGCCATTCTCAAGCGCGAAGAGCTGGGATCAACGGGAATTGGAAATGGTGTCGCCGTTCCCCATACCAAGCATTCCTCGGTAGAAAATTTGACAGCAGCAGTTGCCTTGTCCTCCGAAGGCGTTGATTTCGCCAGCCTGGATGGAGAAGACGTCTACATTCTGTTTCTGCTGATTTCACCTCTGGATCGTCCGGGCGATCATTTACGGGGATTGGAAAACATTTCCCGCCACCTGAGAAATCAAAACTTCTGTAAGTTTTTACGCCAGTCCAAAAGTGTGGACGACATTGTAGAATTGCTGAATGAGGCTGACAGTAATCAACTGGATTAAGGTCAGTGTGGTGTTGTCAGGGAAAACCCTGTTCGAAAAGGCTGACTATTCCTGTCTGAGTTAACCTGTTTCTGAGATTCAGAACACATGCTTCGCTGTGGCTCCTGGTTGGTCGAACTAAGTGGAAAGGGGTAATTACGAAATCTCACTGAAAGCAGCGGTCATTTTCTCTTCGAGAGTAATTTGTTTTCAGGTTGCATGAGTAGTTATCAGTTAGTGCTATGCAAGAATCTGTTTGCCGTCAGATTGTGACTGTCAAAATGAAACAGGGACTCCATCTTCGCCCTATTTCAGAAATAGTACGGATCGCCCGTGATTATACTTGCGATTTTAAGATTTCGAACGGAGACCAGACAGGAAACGCCAAGGAGGTTTATGACCTGCTTGAGCTGAAAGCCCTTCCCGAAACTCAGCTTGTCCTGGAAGCAAATGGTGATGACGCCAGCAAAATGATGGAAGAAATGGTTCAATTTTTTGAGTCAGGATACAAGAAATTCGAAGAACTGACTGATCTGCCAGAATAACCCCCGTACACTTCGACTGCGTGGTACTCCGCCAGTTGCCTGTCTGTTGAAAGCGCCATATTAGGCTCTGATTGAATGCTTGTTAAACGTGGAATCGCTGTTTCTCCGGGAGTCAATTTCGGCCCCGCACTCATTCTGGGTGCGGAGGACTTTCGCATCCCACGTCAGTTCGTCAGCGTCAACGCCATCGACACGGAAATCGCCCGCCTGCAATCAGCGCTGGATGCCGTCTGTGAAGAAATCGCAGAAAATGAAAGACTGGCCTCCGATAAATTAGGCGAACAATACGGGGCCATTTTTGCTGCTCATTTACAGATGGTCAGTTCCCCCCGCCTGCGGGAGGAGATTGAAACCCTCATCCGCGAAAAGTGCTATTCGCCAGAGCATGCTTCCAGTCGGGTATTTCGACGGTACACCAAGCTGGTTCAGCACCTGGGCGATAACTACCTGGCAGAACGGGCCAGCGATATCATCGATCTCGAGAAACGCCTGCTCAAACAACTGCTGGGAGAGAAACGCGAAGAACTTTCCAACCTCACCACCCCCATTATCGTCCTCGCCAACAATCTCACTCCCAGTGAAACAGCAGGACTGGCCAAGGAATTTGTTCTCGGCTTTGCGACAGAAGTCGGTGGTCGAACAAGCCATACTTCCATCCTGGCAGGTGCACTGGAAATACCGGCGGTCGTTGGTCTGGGTGAGTTTCTATCTGACATTTCCGGCGGAGATATGGTCATTGTTGATGGCAACAATGGCGAAGTCATTATCGACCCCGACGAGGAAACCCTCGCGAAATACAAGGATACCGGCGAACGACAGCGATCGATGGCCGCCCGGCTGGCTTCACGCCGAAAAATTCGCTCGGAAACCAAAGATGGCACCCGAATTCATGTGATGGGAAATATCGAGTTTCCCAATGAAGTCGAACACTGCACAGAACGGGGTGCTGACGGAATTGGACTCTACCGCACCGAATTTCTCTACCTTCAGTCAAATACCGAACCGACGGAAGAAGTCCACTACGATGCTTACTGCCGAGTCGTTCAGGCCGCCAAAAATCGGCCCATTGTCATCAGAACACTCGATTTGGGAGCCGATAAGATCCCCAGGGGATATCGACATCTGGCGAAAGAAGGCATGAATCCCGCACTGGGGTTGAGAAGTGTACGACTGAGCCTGCGGGATTTACCCCTGTTTAAAACACAGCTCAGGGCTATTTTCCGGGCTGCCGTGCATGGGGATGTCAGAATCATGTTTCCCCTGATTTCCACCTTGCTGGAATGGCGGCAAGCCAAAATGATCGTGGGAGACGTACTGGAAGACCTGGAAGAGCGGGGAGTGGAATTTAACTCCAATATCCCGATCGGGATGATGGTCGAAGTACCTGCCGCCGCCCTGCTGGCAGAAGAGTTTGCGGAAGAAGTTGACTTTTTTTCCATTGGGACAAATGACTTAATTCAGTATACTCTAGCAGTTGACCGCTCTGACCCCGCGGTCTCACCACTCTACAATTCATCAGATCCTTCGATTTTAAGGCTGATTAAAATGATTGTAGAGGCAGCAAACAAAAAAAATATTCCGGTGACAGTCTGTGGCCAGATGAGTTCTGACCTGAAGTCGATCCCCCTGCTTGCAGGTTTGGGAATCAGGTCGATCAGCGCCACTCCACTGGCGATACCGGAAGTAAAAGAAGTAATCAGACACCTGACAATCGCCCGGGCAGAGGAAATTGCGGCACACGCCATGACCATCGATGTCGCCCGGGACGTAGAAAGTTATTTAAGAGGAGAACTGTACAAAATCTGCCCTGACCTGTTTGATGAAGAAATGCCACTGTGACTGCCAACTGTCAGTCACAGCCGGTTCTCTGAAAAAGCCAGCTTGTCAGTAAGCAACAGATTCCTGATGGATGCCTGCCTGAACGCCGGCATCTCTCACCCCATTTATACGTTTACAACTTGCCGTTGTCTGAAACTGTTATTCAAAAACTCAGCCAGCGGCCATCCAGCTCACCTCGGTGGTGAGTGGATTGCGTACAACAAATTCCATCAAGACGAAATGTATTACCACATCGTTTCCTGACCCTGAATCCGAAAAATGTATGAGTAGAACACGCTACCACAACGGATAGTCTCAGCACTCAGTCTGATATCTTAAATCAGACTGAAGAGATTACCTGCGTCCCGTTTCTGCTTTCAATGACAGCATGAGCAAACCATCAGACTACCCCCGGGAAATCATTCAAAAGACGGCCATTGCCGCCTTAAAGGGTTATGCTGCAGCTTTCGCAACACGGTTTCAGAGCCGGCAAAGTTCCCGCCAGATCGCAGTTCTGGTCTCACCATCACATCAGTTATCAATATCCGACTGGCATGACCTGCAATACTGCAGCCTGCCTGATTCGAATCTGCAAACTGCTGTCAGAGACCAGACAGATGATATTCTGCTCCGGACCTTTTATGGCTTCACAAGGGAAATGATTCGGCTCAGCAGCCGCATCACGAAGCCTCTCTTTGATTGTGTTCCACGGGATTTATTCCGTCACTGCGCAATTCATGCATTGAGGTCTGCCTTCGCTGGATTCTTCCAGCAACTCGACAGGCAACTGGCCGATTCTACTATCGCACTGATTCATTCAATGCGTAGCAGGTCCGCCTCCCCCGTGGCTGATGAGGAATACAGTTTTCGTCGTGAAACACGACAAAGGGTATTCCATGAAAAAGGAAATGCTGATTAATGTCCTCCAACCGGAGGAAAGTCGAATTGCTATCGTTGAAGACGGCATTCTCGAAGAACTTTATGTAGAACGAAACAGCCTCGAAAACCTGGTAGGAAATATCTACAAGGGAAGAGTTGTTAATATCGAACCCAGCATTCAGGCTGCGTTTGTGGACTTCGGCGTAGGCCGCAACGGCTTCCTGCATGTCAGCGATATTGAGCATCAATACTACAAACATCTGACTGAACAAGGTGACGGCAAATCAGGTCGCGGTCGCAATCCAAAAGGCCGCCGCGTTAACGAACGCAGTGTTGCCAACAAACCTCCTATTCAGGAAATCCTGAAACGAGGCAGCGAAGTCCTGGTGCAGGTCATCAAGGAAGGCCTGGGCAACAAAGGCCCGACCCTTTCAACCTACATCAGTATCCCGGGACGCTACCTGGTCATTATGCCCGGACTGCAACGGGTTGGTATCAGCCGCAAAATCGCTGACGAAGATGTACGCAAAGAACTGAGAACCATTCTGACTGAACTGGCTCCCCCACCGGGTCTTGGATTTATCGTACGTACAGCCGGAATTGACAGAACCGCTGATGACCTCAAGCGGGACTTAAACTATCTGCTGCGACTCTGGGGAACCATTGTTGGTCGGATTAAAAAACTACCCGCTCCCGTCGAGATTTATTCCGAGAGCGATATGATGATCCGCACAATTCGAGACATCTATAACAGTGAAATCGATACGCTCTACATTGATGAACCGACGGCTTATCAGAGAGCCCGAGACTTCATGAAGGTCGTGCTTCCCAAGCACGTCAATCGGGTCAAACACTACACGGGCAACGACCCCATCTTCTATAACAGTAAACTGGACGATGAAATCTGCAGCATCCAGAATCGACATGTTCCCATGAAGGGGGGCGGTTCGATTGTCATCGACCAGACGGAAGCTTTAGTCGCCATCGACGTGAACAGTGGAAACTATCGAGCAGATGACAATGCGGAAAAAACCGCGTTCAAAGTAAATATGAAGGCGGCAGAAGAGATTAGTCGCCAGATCAGATTGCGCGACCTCGGCGGTGTGATCGTGATCGACTTCATCGATATGCGGGAAGAGAAACATCGTCGTTCCGTGGAACGCAGGTTAAGAGAACTCGTCAAACGGGATCGCGCCCGCACCAAAGTTTTACGCATCAGCCCCTTTGGCCTGATCGAGATGACACGTCAGCGTATTCGGCCTTCCCTGCGAAGAAGCATGTACGAAGACTGTCCTTCCTGCCGGGGAACCGGCCAGGTAAAAACTGCGGAAAGTATGGCGATTGAAGTCATGCGAACCCTGATGACCACTGTGAATAAGAAAAATATTTCACGGCTGGTACTGAATGTACACGAAAACGTCGCCAACTATCTCAATAACAAGCGACGAAAAGACATTACCCAGCTGGAAGAAACCGCCCAGACTTCAATCATTATAAACGCTCGTACAGATGTAGAGCCGGAGCATTTAATGGCGCGATGTTATGACGATATTGGAAATGAAGTAAATTTCTAGGGGTTTCTGACTCGAAATTTCAAAAGTGACACTTTACAATGCCCTGCTCGCTATTCGTGTGAATGGAAGAGTTTCTGCGCCAGGCAGGTACATTCCAGCGAATCGCCGCAGTAGAGCATGCGTGCTTAACCAGATACTATCAATGGCATTGCGCGATTGATTCTGAATACAAACCGGATTGAATTTGATTTCTCAATCCGTCTTCAGCAAATTATTGATCAAAGTGTAAGAAGAAAAGAAGGTTTGAGGATGTTTGTAGTAATCGAAGATGGCAGCCGTCAGTATACGATTCAGGAAGGCGACACCCTGACAATCGACTACCGAGCTACAGCAAAAGCAGGCGATCCCATTACTTTTGAAAGCGTTCTGTTGGCCAACGGCGGTGGATCCAGTTCTATTGGAACTCCCACCATTGAAGGCGCCTCTGTGGAAGCAGAAGTGGTTTTAGCAGAACTGAAGGGTGAAAAGCTCGAAATTCAAAAGTTCCGACGCCGAAAGAATTCTCGCCGACATACCGGTCACCGCCAGAAATATACTACCGTCCAGATCAAAACGATCACCGTACCTGGACTGGAAATTGTTGAATCGGAAGCTGCTGAAGAAACAGAGACCGCAACTGCAGAAGGTTAACCCTTATGCGAGTGGACTGAGACTGTTTTTCAGAAAGCAACTGAGTTCGACATCACACTGATCATATTAAACAGCTCCCTGAATTTATTTTCAGGGAGCTGTTTTCATTTCCAACCCCTTCCCGATAAAACCTGCGAAAAATCGGGGTTGACCAAAAAGCTTTATTGAGCATAACTTTACGAGGTTCAGGGGAGGAAACAGCCCCCTGCTCTGCCTGCGGAGACCCGCTGTTGCCCTGACCCCGTCTTCATGAATTGTGCCGAGCAGGATCCTCGACGCGAATTGATTCAAGTACTGGAAGAGGATACTTTGATGCACCTGTTTTTTTCTGTCGGCGAGCCCAGTGGCGATCAGCATACAGCACACCTGATTGAAGAAATTCGCAAACGGAATCCGGAGGCTACTTTTTCAGCATTTGGAGGTCCCGAAATGCAGGCAGCTGGCTGTCACGTGGAAGTCAGACTGACTGATTATGCGGTCATGGGTATTTTCAATGTCATACCGCTGATTTTTAAGTTCATTCAACTGATCCGGCAGGCAGGCGCCTACCTGGAGTCTCACCGTCCCGACGCTGTCATTCTGGTCGATTTTCCCGGTTTCAACTGGTGGATTGCCAGGAAAGCAAAAGCACTGGGCATTCCGGTATTTTATTATCTCCCCCCCCAACTCTGGGCATGGGCACCGTGGCGCATTCGCCGTGTTCGTAAAAACGTAGATTATGTCCTCTCCGGACTGAAGTTTGAAAAAGCCTGGTATGAAAACAGGGGAGTCAAAGTAGACTACATCGGACACCCGTTCTTTGATGAAGTTGCGTCAAAAAAGCTGGACAGCAGCACCTTGAGCGAACTTGCGCAATCAGAAAAAAAGGTCGGAGTTCTACCTGGCTCGCGCACCGGCGAAGTCACGCGGAACTTTCCTTTCATGCTGCAGATTATAAGCCAGCTCGCTGATCAGTTTCCGCAAGTGACATTTCCTGTCGCCTGCTACCGGGAAGCACACCTTGATCTCTGCAGCCAGTTTATTGAGGAAGCAAAACTCAGTCACCTGCCCATTCGGCTCTATCTCAAAAAGACCTCCGAGATTATCGAATCTGCTGATTGCTGCCTGATGGTATCAGGCTCGGTCAGCCTCGAGTTACTGGCGAGAAAGACTCCTGCCGTTGTCATCTATCGCAGCCATTGGGGCATGTACTTCATGGCGCACCTGCTTATCACCTGTAAGTATATGTCTCTGCCGAACTTGATCGCGGACAGAGAACTCATGCCTGAATTCCCTTCCGTGGGATCGGCGGTCAAGGATTTGGCGAAAATCAACACCATCCTCAGCGACTGGCTCAGAACTCCGCTCTCCCTCGAAAGAGCCCGACACAAACTCTCTTCACTTTATGATGAGACTGTCATCCCCGGAGCATCAGCACAGGCTGCGATCGCGATCTTGAATAAGATCGAACCGGCGTCACAGCAGAAATCAGCAGCATAGTACACATACCGACAGTGTCCAATTGCGATTTCGTGTAATATCAGGCACAAAACAACGACTTTCCTCTTAGAATTTGGGGAACCTTTAATTGTTTGTTTTGTGTGAATGGTCCTCCAGAATTCAGCTCGTTAGAATCGTCGGATACGTTGAAACAGGCAGGCCACCGGTATCATTGTGATTGTGGCCAGCTGATTATTTTCAATTCAAAACACGCATCTTGGATCATCGGGACTACGTAAGCTAATGGGTAAAAAAACGATCCGTATCGGAATTGTGGGGGCAGGAGCCAATACAAAAACCCGCCATATTCCAGGATTTCAAGCGATTGAGGATGTCGAAATTGTGGGGGTTGTCAACTCGACTCCCGCTTCGACCGAGAAAGTGGCTCGCAAATATGCGATCCCTCAAACTTACTCACATTGGAAAGAACTGGTGTCAGATCCGGAAATTGACGCCGTGATGATCGGGACCTGGCCGGACCTGCACTGCGAAATCACCTGCATGGCCCTGGAAGCCGGCAAGCATGTTCTGACAGAAGCCAGAATGGCACGAAATCTGGCCGAAGCAAAGCAGATGCTCAAGGTATCCCAGGCAAGACCTGATCTGATCGCCCAGATTGTCCCCAGCCCGTTCGGCCTCAAATACAATCCGGAAGTCATTAAGTTGATCACTCAGAAATATCTGGGAGATTTGCGGGAAGTGGTTGTGCTGGGAGCCGACGATTCATTCTGGGACTACAGCAAAAAATTGCATTGGCGTCAGGACAAAGAAATCAGCGGGAACAACGTCCTCACGATGGGGATTCTGCACGAAACTCTCAGTCGCTGGGTTCCCCCTGCAGAGCAAGTCTTCGCACAATGCTCGATATTTGAACCGCAACGGCCTTCAACCAAAGGGCCGGGGAATGCTGATGTGACGATCCCCGACAGTCTGCAGATCGTATCCAGACTGCAGGGCGGAGCCAATGTCATGTATCACCTCAGTGGTTCGATCCTGTTTGGGCCGGGACTGCAGATTCACCTGTATGGCAGCCATGGCACGATTAAGGTTCACTTCACGCCGGAAGAGAAAATTTTTGTCGGTCACATGGGAGAACCGGAATTAAAAGCGATTCAGGTTCCCGAGGCAGACCAGGGTGGTTGGCGTGTCGAAGCAGAATTTATCGGAGCGATTCGCGGCGAAGAAATCGTACATCATACCGATTTTGCATCTGGTGTAAAATATATGGAATTCACAGAAGCAGTCGCATTAAGCTGCGAAAAAAATCAACCCGTGTCACTCCCGCTGTAAGACCTGCTGACGATGAAACCAGGTAGATCGGCATGGAGCTTTCTGGGACTCCGAAAATGATTAGTTTACAGATCGAAGAATCGCACGAAACATGACGAAACCATATGAGAGCGAATTAAAAACAGCCCTCGCAGCCGTCAAACAGGCTTCTCTGATTTGCCGTTCTGTTCAATCAGCGATCACAGATGAAGTTCTGGAAAAGAAAGATAAAAGCCCGGTTACAATCGCTGACTTCAGCAGCCAGGCTGTCATCTGTCGAGAATTACTCCAGGCATTTCCTGCAGATCCGGTGATCGGAGAAGAAGATGCCGCTGAACTGAAAGAATCTGAAAACCGGGAATTTCTGGAAAAGATCGTTTCTGAACTGAACGCAGCAGGTGTTCCTGACACCACGCCAGCACATGTCTGTTCCTGGATCGACCATGGGGGAGCAAAAACATATAGCGATCGTTTCTGGACCCTGGATCCGATTGATGGCACGAAAGGTTTTCTGCGCAAAGAACAATATGCCGTTTCGCTCGCTCTGATTGTTGAGGGAAAAATTGTCCTGGGAGTATTAGGTTGCCCTAACCTCCCCTGTCCGGCAGAGGGAACCGTCACGGGAACGATTTACTACGCAGTCGCAGGCCAAGGCTCATTCGCTATGCCGCTGGAACAGAACAACTCTCAGGCTTCGGTTCCCATCCACGTTACGAAGACACCAGACTTCTCCGAATCTCGTTTTTGTGAGTCCGTCGAATCGGGCCATAGCTCGCATGGTCATTCACAGCAGATTGCAGAACAACTGGGCATCGAAAAAGATCCCAGACGACTCGACAGTCAGGCAAAGTACGCCATCGTGGGACAGGGAGAAGCAGACATCTACATGCGGCTGCCAACAAGAGCCGGCTATCGTGAAAAAATCTGGGATCATGCCGCTGGCGTATTACTGGTCGAGGAAGCAGGTGGTACCGTGTCGGACATCCATGGAAAACCACTCGAATTTAATCAAGGTTATGAACTGTCCAATAATCAGGGCGTGATCGTTACCAATGGTCTGTTACACCCGAAACTGATCCAGACTCTGAACGAACTGGGAATCAGTCAATAGTCACACTTAGTTTGATTCATCTTTTGATTATGAATTATTGACCCACATGGACTGGCATATTGTAGTTACGTTTCTGGTTCTGGGTGGAGTGATCTGCTCACTGACGTTTCTGCGTGCCGGTGCCGACACCATCCTGATGGGGGGGCTCACCATTCTGGTCGTCACGGGGGTGATCCAGGCAGAAGAAGCCATCGCCGGTTTTGCAAATGAAGGCTTGATTGCGGTGGCATTTTTATTTGTTGTCAGCGAAGGCATCCGACAGACAGGAGGATTTGCCTTCACGGGGCAACAACTGCTGGGTCGTCCCAAATCCCTGACCGATGCGCAGGCGCGCGTGATGCTGCCTTCCGCAGTACTGAGCGCCTTTCTCAATAATACTCCTGTCGTCGCCATGATGATGCCCATTATTTCAGACTGGGCCAAGAAAATGCGGATTTCCGTATCACACCTGATGCTGCCGTTAAGCTACGCGGCAATTTTAGGAGGGCTGTGCACACTGGTCGGAACCAGTACCACACTCGTGGTCGATGGATTGCTGCAGCGTCAGGCTCACCGTCCCGGTTTATCCATGTTTGAAATTGCCTGGGTGGGTATTCCTGTGATGATCGTGGGCCTGCTCTACCTGCTGGTGTTTGCCCGCTGGCTCCTGCCTGAACGCAAACCAGCCATCACGCCCATGGATGACCCGCGGGAATACACCGTGGAAATGATTGTCGAACCCGGTTGTCCCCTGATTGGCAAAACGATCGAACAGGCGGGGCTGCGACATCTGCCGGGAATGTATCTGATGGAAATCGACCGCAAGGATGATGTCATTGCCGCTGTTTCCTCCAACGAACGACTGGCCGCCAATGACCAGCTGGTGTTCGTGGGAATCGTGGAATCAGTCATCGATCTCCAGAAAATCCCGGGTCTCAAACCGGCAACCGACCAGCTGTTTAAACTCTCAGGCCCCCGGTCCGAGCGTTGCCTGATTGAAGCCGTGGTTTCCGACAGCTTTCGATTTATCAACATGTCGATTCGCACCGCTAAATTTCGCTCTAATTACAATGCTGCTGTCATTGCCGTGGCCCGGAATGGTCAACGAATCAATAAAAAAATCGGCGACATTGAACTCCAGCGCGGTGATACTCTGTTGATAGAGGCACATCCTTCCTTTATCGATCAGCAGAGAAATTCCCGTGAATTCTTTCTCGTCAGCCAGGTAGAAGACTCCACTCCTCCGCGTCATGAACGTGCCTGGATTGCCCGCACGATCTTACTGGCGATGATTCTGATGGTTGCGATCTTTAACATCAAGATGATTGTCGCTGCCATGGTTGCCGCCGGGCTGATGACTGCCACCCGCTGTTGCAGCGCCACCGAAGCCAAGCGATCGATTGACTGGGGAGTACTGATCACAATCGCGGCTGGACTGGGCATCGGGCGGGCAATCGAGAACTCGGGAGCTGCCGTTTTAATTGCCTCCAGTTTTACGGGTATGGCCAATAACAGCCCGCTGATTGTCCTGGCGATCCTTTCACTGATCACACTGGTTCTCACCAATCTGATCACGGCAAAAGCGACTGCCACCCTGATTTTCCCGATTGCAGTTGCTGCTGCTGCGACTTTGAATGTAGATGTAATGCCCTTCGTGATTACGATCATCATCTCCGCAGCGGCCTGCTTTGCAACTCCGATCGGTTATCAGACCAACCTGATGGTTTTTGGTCCCGGCGGGTATAAATACGCCGACTACCTTCGCATTGGAGGCCCCTTAACTTTGATCGTCTGGCTGATGACTGTGATCATTGTACCTCTTGCCTGGCCCTTTAATCCGTGATACTGTAAATGCGGGTCTGGTTCACATCGGAAATGAAACCGCTCCGTGAACTGAATTCCTCTGGTTAAGGTTTTTCCATAGCCAATATACAATAAACAGCCTGTCAGTCTGGAACCGCTTTCCAGACATGAGCTCGTTCCCCTTACATTGCAGGGTTTAAAGATGAATTGCCTCCGCATTGCTCCTGTTATTTTCATACTGATTTTCTGGACCTCCCTGTTCTCTAATCCCGGCAGACTACACGCTCAATCCCCCGGCGCTGAAGATCAGGCCCAGCTTGAGAAACAGCTCAAAGAACTACAGAAACAGATCAGCGAACTGAAAACACAACCGGAAATCAAACAGGAACTCCTGGCGGATGTCGAAGTGTACGCCAAGGCGGCAGAATGGATTCTCCGACATCAGGAGTTTTATAAACCTCAATATGTCAAAGATACGTTCCAGGTTTTGAAAACAGGCCAGCAAAGAGCAGAACAACTCAAAGCAGGAAAGCCGGAATGGACTGAGCAGACTGGAACTGTCATCTTTGGTTACTATTCCAAAATCGATGGTTCCGTACAGCCGTATGCCTTAACGTTTCCCGCGGATTATCACGAAAAAACCAGTCATCGCTGGCCACTCCATGTGGAACTTCATGGCCGTGGCGGCAAACGCAATGAGGTCTTTTTCATTGCCCATCCCAATGGAAAAGGTCCCCGTAAAGATCATGACTGGCTGCACCTGGATCCCTTCGGGAGAACTGATAATGGCTGGCGTTGGAGTGGCGAAGTTGACGTCCACGAAGCCATTGCAGACGTCAAGCGTCGATACCTGATCGACAAACAGCGTATCACGCTGCGTGGCTTTTCCATGGGCGGAGCGGGAACCTGGCACCTGGGCCTGCATTATCCTTCACTGTGGTGCGGCGTTGGCCCTGGTGCAGGCTTTGTCGACTTTTATCAATACCAGAACCACAAAGACAAGCTCCCCCATTACCAGGATAAGACACTGCATATTTACGATTCGATTGATTATGCCCTCAATGCCGCAAATGTACCTGTTGTGACTTATGGCGGCGGAAAAGATAAACAACTGGTTTCCAGCACCAGAATGGTTGAGAAAGCAAAATCAGAAGAAATTGACATCCACCTGTATATCAGCCCCGATGCGGGCCACCAGTCTCGCATGCCCGCTTATCAGGATTTCCTGGCCAAACTCTTAGAACACTCAAAAGCAGGGCGACCTGCCTGGCCTGGTAAAAAACAGATTCGATTTATCACCTACACACCCAAGTTTAATGAATGTGAATGGGTAAGAATCGAAGAGCTTGATGAAATGTACGAGCCAACCCTGGTCGAAGGCGGCGTGGATGAAGAATCCGGCAACCTGATTCTGACGACGGAAAATGTGGCTGCGCTTTCCATCGCTCGAAACATTGCCCCCCGGGTGGATCTGGATGGAAATCTGCTGCCACTCGAATCAGCCGCCAATGGACTGCTGCCACAGGTCTATTTCATAAAAGGCAATAATGGCTGGGACGTTTTGAAGTATGAAGATTCGAAGTCGTTCATCGAAAACCCCAACTTGAGAAAACGCCAGAATCTGCAAGGCCCGATTGATGATGCTTTTACCCTGCCCTTCGTTTGCGTCAAAGGAACTGGCACACCGCTGACCCCGCAACAGAATGAGTGGTCAACTTCTGTCTTGTCTCTCTTTGAGAAAGAGTTTGACAAATGGCTGAGAGCTGAAGTGCCTGTGATCAAAGACACTGAAGTCTCCGATCAAGTGATCCAGGATAAAAATCTGATCCTGTTCGGCGACCCGGGATCAAATGCAATGATCACAAAAGTACTTCAAGACCTGCCAGTCGAATGGACCGCAGATCAAATAACGGTCAATGGCAAAAAATATGACACACAAAATCATGGCATTGCCTTGATCTATCCCAACCCGTTAAACCCTTCCCGGTATGTCGTAATCAACTCAGGCCATACAATGCATGAGAGAGATTTTCTGGCTTCAAACTCCTGGCTCTTCCCCAAACTGGGTGATATTGCCGTCATTCAATTTCAAAAACAGAAAGACGGAACATTTAAGAATCAAACCGTCTGGGCGGAATTATTTGACAGCAACTGGGAGTTACCCTGAACCCGAGGCTTCTGATTGTAGTTCTGCCATCAATCTGAACCTGTTTTTGAACCGCAGACAAAATTGAGCGTCTGATTTGCCAGCTGCTTTGCGCAGAATTCCTGAATATCTTTCTTTCCGGCAAGGATAGATACGTTCCTGACCACCAGCACCAGATTTATATAACCAACTGCTGCAATAGCACTTACAAATAGTGTTTCAACTATTTCCCTTGTCATTTCAAGAGCTAATTGAGCCCGGCAGAACCATTCTCCCGGTTCAATGCCATTGGAACTTGAATCGATCTTGCTTCATTTCATGATTTTTCATAAAACGCGTGTCCTGTCATTTCAGATACTCGTTACGGAATCAGTATCAGTCTGATTCTCCAACCCCCTTCACCTGATTCAATGTTTGGCACAAGTATAGTGCTCCTCCATTAATTGAGCCCTTTACCCCAATGATCCGGGCAACGAAATGAAGTATTTCCGGCTCAGCATGGTTCTCCCTGCTGTTTTCATCTTATTCTCACTCAATGGCTGCAGTTCAGCACCAGGCAAACAGACAATGGCCTGGAGAGCTCCCACTGCGCCCTGGAAGTGGGGAAAATCTACTGCAGCAAAACCCAAAAACAAGCAGCCAGAAGAAACAGAGGAAGCAGTCGCGACCGCTGAGAAATCTGAAGAAACCGAGTCAGACACAAAAAAAATGGCAGCCGAGGCCGAGCTCCCTGTCAAAGTCACAACACATAACGCAGAATTACTCGCCTACATTCATGATGAATTGAAAGATGCAACTCCTCAGGAACGTAAACAATATCTGAGCAGTTTCAAAGGCGTCGATCCTGAGATGATTAAAAACATTCTCCGTACACGGCGAATGGTAAACAGTATGCAGCAGGAGCAGCTTGCGAAAAGTGACACTGCTTCCATTTCACAGGTTTCTCTCCCCGGACTGGGACATAGTGAACCAGGTGTTTCTGAATCGCCTGTGATCCAGGCCAATGCTCAGCAACTGCCGGTCCCAGGCCAGATTTCACCTGACGAAAACCAGCCGGTGATGCCATCCAATCCGGTTCAATTCGGTAAACTGGAAGGCATCGGTCCTCATCCTGAAAACGGGATGCCAGCCATTGCCCCCACTCAACCCCAGGCTTATTCCACTTCGCAGACAATCAGCCAGGGACTCAACCATATTCCTGTGGTTGGTACATTAAAGAATCGTTTGTCTACAGCGTTTCAGCAAGGAACGTCCGCTTTACAGAGTGGAATCTCGCGCACCAGTACGGCGATCAATGGCCCGCAAGAAAATATTCCACAAACATTACCCTCAACAAATTTGCCCATGCAGCCGGCAATACCACAAACAGCCGAACTGACTACGCCGACTGGTTATACTGACACAAATCCCTCAAGCCTGTCACCCACTGATCAGTTACAGCAGTTGATCTCAGTTGCCGAAGCAGAAATATCTCAGCTACAACCAGGTTCTACTCCGGCAGAAAAACAGCATTATATTGAACGCCATGTATATCTTCGCATGTTGTACCTGATGGCCAACCAGCACGAACGCGCACTGGAGGCAATCCCGGGAATTGATCCTGCCGATCAGGAGTTCTGGCAACAGACGTTCTGGGCAGTCGCAAACTATTTTGACCAGGAAGCCATTCCTAACCAGGCTGACAGGGCAACTCAGACCGTGACACAACTGAGGCAGGCTACAGCGAGACTGCAGGAAAAAGCCAATCTCTCGCTGAAAAATGTTGCCTTCTGCCACAAAATTAACAGCTTCGGAAGTTATGAACGCTTTGAACGGGATGAGTACACACCAGGACGACCGGTGCTTGTGTATTCGGAAATTGAAAACTTCACCAGCGAACTGACTGCCGATGGCATGTACCGTACACTGCTCAAATCGAAAATTCAAATCTTTAAAGCAGGGAGTAACGGCGACCTGGTGGCAGAGATCCCCTTCGACACAACTGAAGATCTCTGCCGTAATGTCCGAAAAGATTATTTTCACAGCTATAAGTTTGAAATCCCGAGAAATATTTCTCTGGGACCACAGTCAGTTTCATGATATGTGGTCCCAGAGAAATATTTCTCGGG